>CBFGWO010000123.1:0-10179 GCA_965652595.1 uncultured Cellvibrio sp.
AAAAAAAATCCCGCTCAAGGCGGGATAAATTAAAAAAATTGCACTGAGAAAATTCAACTCATCAGTCTTCAGGCTCCGCCTGAGTCGAAAAAAGCTCCACGCCCGCTGCATCGTAGAGTTTCAAGCTATCTGCCTCGCGACTGTAACGGCTTACCTCCGGCAGAAGCTCAAGTAGCTTATCTTCCTGGGCCATAAGCGCCGGCAAGCACATCATGCGCGTAGAGCCCAGTGGCCCAATGGTCAGCCTGCCCTGCTCCACACGGTACTTGCCAAAAAAGCGATTACAGCTGGCATTGCCCGTCACCTCCCCTTCTGCAGAAAACTGAATGCGTGCGGCGCTGGATTCAAGCACGGCCTCATCACCGATGGTGAGGAGACGCCAGGTACCGAGCAATTCGGCCGGATAACCCGAGGCACCGTCTCCCTGACGATCCGCCAGAGGCTGGCACGCCAACAAAACAAATGCCAAAAAGACAAAAGCGCCGGGGTAGTGATTGTGAAACAGCTTTTTCATCATGAATTTGGTCCGTTAAGAGAACTTAACCGCGCGGAAAACCCGGTGGCAAACCACCACCGCCGCCTGGTGGTAGCATTCCACCCATACCGCGCATCATTTTGGCCATGCCGCCGCCCTTCATCTTGCCCATCATCTTGGCCATTTGTTTGTACTGCTTAAGCAGACGGTTGAGATCTTGAATCTCGGTACCCGAGCCCTGGGTAATGCGACGCTTGCGTGAACCGTTTAAATCCTCCGGGTGGCGGCGCTCCCAGGGGGTCATAGAATTAATGATGGCTTCCATGGTTTTGAACTGTTTGGTCATGTTGGACTGCTGCGCTAACTGGGCGACGTTGCCCATGCCCGGCAGCTTGTCGAGCATGGAGGTGAGACCACCCATGTTCTGCATTTGTTGCAGCTGGTCGCGCAAGTCTTCCAGATCAAACTTTTGGCCCTTGACCACTTTCTTGACCAGTTTGTCGGCTTTTTCTTTATCAATCGTGCGCTCGGCCTGTTCGATTAACGAGAGCACGTCACCCATACCGAGGATACGCGAAGCGATGCGGTCGGGATGGAAGGGCTCAAGGGCGTCAGTTTTTTCACCCACACCCAGAAACTTGATGGGCTTGCCGGTGATATGGCGCACCGAGAGGGCCGCACCACCGCGCGCATCGCCATCGGCTTTGGTAAGGATCACGCCGGTCAGTGGCAGCGCCTCATTAAAGGCTTGAGCGGTGTTAACCGCATCCTGGCCGATCATGGCGTCTATCACAAACAGGGTTTCAACGGGTTTGACGGCGGCGTGCAGCGCCTGGATTTCTTCCATCAACGCCTGATCGATATGCAAACGACCGGCAGTATCCACAATCACCAGATCGCAGAACTGGCGCTTGGCGTGGTCTATAGCTGCCTTGGCTATCGCGACTGGCTGCTGGTCGGATGACGAGGGGAAAAACTCCACGCCCACTTCCCCGGCCAGGGTTTCCAGCTGCTTGATCGCTGCCGGACGGTAAATATCCGCGCTGACCACCAATACCTTTTTCTTTTCGCGCTCTTTCAAAAAACGGGCGAGCTTGGCCACCGAGGTGGTTTTACCGGCGCCCTGAAGGCCCGCCATCAGAATCACGGCCGGAGGCTGGGCTGCCAGGTTCAAACTCTCGTTGGCCTGCCCCATTACACTGATGAGTTCGTTTTGCACAATCTTGATAAATTGCTGGCCAGGGTTGAGCGCTTTGCTAATTTGCTGCCCAAGAGCGCGGCTACGCACCTGGTCGATAAATGCCTTGACCACCGGCAGAGCCACGTCCGCCTCCAGCAGCGCCTTGCGCACATCGCGCAGGGCATCTTTGATATTGTCTTCACTCAGGCGCGCTTTGCCAGTAATGCTGCGCATCGTGTGGGTAAGGCGGTCGGTCAGATTCTCAAACATAGGGCTCTCGGGCTGTTATAGGTGCTGAAGAATAAATGGCTGGGATTATACCCACATAGATGACGTCAGACGATGCCAACAACTCAGGAATAAAATGAGAACAATTCTTATCCGCATGGACTTCTCTAAACAATGCGCCTGTGACACACTTGCCCACTTTCCGTTTTCAGTGATCGGGACGCCATGATCCAGACCGCCAACATTCTCGCCACCCTGCTCTACGCTTTGGCCAGCCTGCTATTGTTTATCCGCTTGTGGCAACAGCAGCCACTACACAAGGGCGCCGTTCTGGGCTTCACCCTGGCCATTTTGGTGGTGCACGGATTGGGCGTTTACGGTTTAAGCATCACTCCCGACGGCTTCCAGCTCGGTTTTTTTGCGGCATCCTCACTGATTTTTTGGGTGATCAACCTGTTGGTTTTACTCAGCAGTCTGAAAAAAGCCCTGCACAACCTCTTTATTCTGCTCTTTCCGCTCTCGGCGCTGTCGGTGCTGAGTTCGCTACTGGGCCACACCACCAGGCCGGAAACCCTTCTCGGCTATCCCCTGGCCAGTCACGTCATCCTGTCTATTTTGGCTTACAGCCTGCTCACCATTGCAACCTTGCAAGCCCTCCTGCTGGCCTACCAACACCACCAACTTAAGCACAGACATTCCGTGGGTGTGGTGCGCGTGTTACCGCCCCTGCAAACCATGGAATCGCTGTTGTTTGAACTGCTGTGGGCTGGCTTTGTGCTACTGACCCTGGCAATCGCCTCTGGCTTTTATTTTCTCGACGATCTCTTTGCGCAGCACCTGGCCCACAAAACGGTGTTTGCCCTGGCCGCCTGGGTAATCTATGCCCTGCTGCTCTGGGGACGCCACCAACTCGGCTGGCGCGGTTACACCGCTGTTCGCTGGACACTCGGCGGTTTCGCGCTACTGATGCTGGCCTACTTTGGCAGCAAGCTGGTGCTGGAGCTGATTTTGGGTCGACTGTAACACCACAAAACTCCCGCATCCCAGCGGTTGATAAAGCCTTTGTTCTCCTGCAAGATACCCAGCCCTTTCGCAATATAGGCATTGCCCGTCTTGCACGACGTATCTTTGGAACTGCTTTTTGGCCTGCTGGTTGGGATGTTGCTGTTATCCGGTTTTTTCTCCGGATCAGAAACCGGCATGATGTCGATCAATCGCTACCGCTTGAAGCACCTGACCAAAAAGGGTGACAAAAGCGCGCTTCGCGTAGCCGAGCTGCTCAAGCGCCCTGACCGGTTGTTAGGCTTGATTCTGATCGGCAATAACCTCGTCAATAACTTCGCTGCGGCCATTGCCACGGTTATCGCCATAAAACTCTATGGCGATGGCGCTATCGCCGTTGCCAGTATCCTGTTGACTTTCTGCATGCTCGTTTTTGCAGAAATTACCCCCAAAACAGTGGCTGCGCTCTTTCCTGAACGGGTAGCCTTTGCTACCAGCTGGGTATTGCGCCCCCTCGCTTTTGTATTGTCACCTGCTGTGCGGATTGTTAATTTTCTTTCCAACGGCATGGTCAAGCTTTTTGGTGTTGACGCCAGTAAACACCACCACGTCGAACACCTGAACCCGGATGAACTGCGCACCGTAGTCGATGAAGCTGGCGACCTGCTGCCCGACCAACACCAGGGCATGTTGCTCAATGTGCTGGACCTGGAAAAATCCACCGTTGAAGACATTATGATCCCGCGCAACGAAGTAGAAGGCCTGGATCTTGAATTGTCTGTTCCAGACCTACTGCAAACCATTCGCACCAGTGAGTACACCCGCCTGCCGGTGTATGTGGGTGATATCAATAAAGTGGTGGGCATACTTCACCTGCGCAATGCGGCGCGCTTTATTCAGGGCAGCGATGACACCATCACTCACGACGACATTCGTCAATTTGCCAGCGAGCCCTACTTTGTCCCCGAGTCCACCAAGCTCAACACCCAGCTGCTGAACTTTCAGCAGCAAAAATGCCGCATGGCGCTGGTGGTGGACGAATACGGCGAGGTACAGGGAATAGTGACCCTGGAAGACTTGCTTGAAGAAATTGTGGGAGACTTTACCACCAACAGTGCGGAGGAATCCTCAACCGACCTGGTGGCCGAAAATGACGGGTGGTACTTGATTGATGGCGGGAATTTTGTACGCGACATCAACCGCGCGCTGGATTGGAACCTACCCACCGATGGCCCCAAAACCCTCAATGGCCTGGCGATGGAGTATTTGGAAAATATTCCCGATGCCGCCGTGGGCTTTGAGCTTGGCCATTACCGCTTCGAAACCACCGAGCTCACCGACAAAATGATCGTTCGCCTGCGGGTTTCACCGTTGAATCCTGATGAGAGCTCCAGCAAAGACTAGCGCTTTGCTGCGATCAAACCCTGACGTCAATCATCCTTTCGCCCGAGCAAAAGCCGCAACACATAGCCCATCAAGGCGGCACTGCCGATAACCATTACCAGCAACACCAACGCCACAAAAAAATACGACGCGAGGGTTTTGCCCGGCAAATTAAAGCCGTAAACCATCAAAAACAGAAACGCCAGCGAGGCCAGGAGATTAACCCCCAAGCCGCGCATTTTGAGCATTTTACGCAGGGGAGACGCCATAACTACTGCTGTGCCAACTGCGGATTTTGGGCAACGACTTCGAGCGCGTTTTCAAGGGAACCATGATTGGTGATGTGCGTATAACCCAACTGCACCAGCTGATCCCTGACAATCTCCACTCTACGGCCGGTGCGACAGTAAAGATGCAGGTCGGCGTTTTTATCCGGCACCTGAGCAACAATCAATTCAGCAATCTGCTCGTGGGGCATCAGCAATGCACCTGGCAAATGGCCAGTAGCATATTCATCAGCACCGCGCACATCAATCCACACAACTTCAGCTTGAGCTGACATAACTACCCCCACTAATAAACCTGCAATAAGCTTTTTCATTTCATTGCCCCCGTTAAGAAGCGGTATTACTCACGACGCCATTGTGTAGTGCCATCACGCGAATCCTCTAGCACCACACCCTGCTCCAGCAAAGATTTACGAATTTCATCAGCACGCGCAAAGTTTTTTGCCTGCTTGGCTGCGATGCGCTCGGCAATCAAGGCTTCAACCTCGTCAGCCGAAACACCTTCGCTGGCACCCGCTTGCAAAAACGCCTGGGGATTTTCCTGCAATATGCCGAGCAATCCCGCCATGGCTTTCAACTCGGCGGCCAGTTGGGTGGCGCGTGCCTTATCTGTTGCCGCTATACCATTTAACTCGCGCACCAGGTCGTAAAGTGATGCCAGGGCCACACGGGTGTTAAAGTCGTCGTTCATGGCCGCGACAAATTCGGCGTAGTAGGGGCTGGTTTGCAAGTCGGTGAGTGCCGCCGGCGCCACATGGGTGAAATCACGCAACGCCGTGTAAAACCGCTCAAGCCCCGCGCGCGCTTCAATCAAACTGTCTTCAGCATAGTTGATCGGACTGCGGTAATGACTGCTGACCAACAGGAAGCGCACCACTTCCGGGTGATATTTTTCCAGAACGTCGCGAATGGTAAAAAAGTTGCCCAGGGATTTGGACATCTTCTCGCCATCGACACGCACAGCGCCCGCGTGTAACCAGTAGTTCACATAGTGACAACCATTGGCGGCTTCGCTCTGAGCAATTTCATTTTCGTGATGCGGAAAGGGCAAATCCGGCCCACCGCCGTGAATATCAAAGGTTTTACCGCAGCAGTCTTTGCTCATTGCCGAGCACTCGATATGCCAGCCGGGGCGCCCCTGCCCCCAGGGCGATGCCCAGGCAGGCTCGCCAGGTTTGGCCGCTTTCCAGAGCACAAAATCCCGCGGGTCTTCCTTGATTTCGTCAACTTCGATGCGCGCGCCTACCAAGAGTTCATCAAGATTCTTGTTGGTGAGCTTGCCGTAATCGGCAAAGCTGGTTACGCGGTAATAGACATCGCCATTGCTGGCGGCGTAAGCGTGGCCCTTGTCGATCAAGATCTGCACCATCTCGATAATGGGTTCAATGTAGGCTGTTGCACGCGGCTCTATGTCCGGGCGCAACACGCCCAGGCGCGCCTCGTCTTCGTGCATGTAGCGAATAAAACGTTCGGTCAGCGCATCGAATGCCTCACCGTTGTCCTGGGCGCGGCGAATAATCTTGTCGTCTATGTCGGTAATGTTGCGCACATAGCTGAGATCCCAGCCCTGGCTGCGCAAAAAACGGCTGATCACATCAAACACCACCATCACCCGCGCGTGACCTATGTGACAGTAGTCGTACACAGTGATGCCGCACACGTACATGGAAATTTTTCCTGGCACCAGTGGCTTAAACACTTGTTTTTGACGTGTGAGGGTGTTGTAGAGCGTTAACGCACTGCTTTCCGGGACAGTCATGACAAATCCTTATTCCTGATCATCGATTTTGGCCCAGGTATCGCGCAGACCAATGGTGCGATTGAACACGGGCTTTTCCGGCGAATGGTGTTTGCTATCGAGACAAAAATAACCGGCGCGCTCAAACTGGAAACGATCTACCAGGCTGGCCTTGGCCAGACTGACCTCGGCCTTGCAATGGCTCAAAATTTCCAGACTATTGGGATTGATGTAATCGAGGAAATTTTTTCCGCCCGCATCCGGCGCCTCATCACTGAATAGTCGGTCGTAGAGACGCACTTCGCAATCCAGATTGTGGCTGGCCGAAACCCAGTGAATCACGCCCTTGGGCTTGATGCCATCGGCTGGATCTGCGCCCAGAGTGCCATCGACAATATGGGCAAGTATCTCGCTGATATTCCCCGCTGAATCCCGCAAAATTTCATCAGCTTCAATAACGTAGGCGTTGCGCAGGCGCACGCGCTTGCCTAGCACCAGGCGTTTGTATTTTTTATTGGCCTCTTCACGAAAGTCATCCTGCTCAATGTAAATGGTGCGCGTAAACGGCAGTTGGCGTTCTCCCAAATCAGCGCGATTGGGATGGCAAGGCGCCGTCATCCATTCCAGGTGCTCTTCCGGCACATTGGTGAGCGTAACCTTGAGCGGGCGCAGTACACACATGGCGCGCGGTGCGTTTTTATCCAGATCATCGCGCACCGAAAATTCGAGCATGCTCACGTCCACCACGCCATCGGAACGAGTAACACCTATGCGCTCGCAAAAATCGCGCAGAGCAGCTGGCGTGATCCCCAGGCGACGCATACCGGAGATGGTGGGCATACGCGGATCATCCCAACCGTCCACATGTTTTTCATCAACAAGCTGCTTAAGTTTACGCTTGCTGGTGACTGTGTAGTTGATATTCAGTCGAGCGAATTCGTACTGGCGCGGCTTGCACGGAACCGGCAAATGTTCGATCAACCAGTCGTAAAGCGGGCGGTGATCTTCAAATTCCAGTGTGCAAATGGAGTGAGTAATGCCTTCAATAGCATCGCTTTGACCGTGTGCAAAATCGTAAGAGGGATAGATGCACCATTTGTCACCGGTTTGGTGATGATGGGCTTTTTTGATACGGTAAATAATCGGGTCGCGCAAATTGATATTGGGCGCTGCCATATCAATTTTGGCGCGCAGTGAGCAGCTACCCTCGGCAAATTCACCGGCGCGCATTTTTTCAAACAGCGCCAGATTCTCTGCCACACTGCGCTCACGGTAGGGGCTGTTTTTACCCGGCTCTTTGAGAGTACCGCGGTATTCCCGCGCCTGCTCCGGCGACAGATCGCACACATAGGCGAGCCCCTGTTCGATCAGATGCACCGCCCAAAGATAAAGCTGATCGAAGTAATCCGAGGTGTAGCGCACAGCGCCATCCCACGTGAAACCCAACCACTCCACATCGCGCTGAATGGAACTAACATATTCTTCGTTTTCTTTTTCCGGGTTGGTGTCATCAAAGCGCAGATTACAAGCACCGCCAAATTCCGCCGCCAAGCCGAAATTGAGGCAAATGGATTTGGCGTGACCTATATGCAAGTAGCCATTGGGTTCCGGTGGAAAGCGCGTGACGATTTTTTGATGCACACCTGCGTCCAGATCCTTGCGAATAATTTGCTGGAGAAAATGGGCCGGCTTGGTCGGGTGCTTGTTGTCGCTCACGGTGGAAGAATCGTCGCTCATACTGCCTGGGTTCCAGAGAGGTGGTGAATCCTGAGGTGGATAAAAAATAGTTCGGAAGATTTAACCCGAAAAGCGCGCCATTGTACCCAGTCGTCAAGGGTTTTCCTACCAAAAGCCCCGCACCATGGGGCCTTCAGGGCTGCTCTTTGCCCTGCACTTCCGCCGACTCGGGTGTGGTGGACGAGGGTTCAAGGGTTGAGCGATAGTCCTCGCGGCGGCGTAACTGGTAGCGACGCACCGCCTGGTTATGCTCGTCGAGGGTTGCGGAAAAGTGACTGGTGCCATCACCACGAGCAACGAAATAGAGCGCATTGCCATCAGCGGGGTTTAACGCGGCTTCGAGTGAGCCGCGCCCAGGCAGAGCAATAGGCGTAGGCGGCAGGCCGCGAATTACGTAGGTGTTATAGGGCGTGGGCTGGTTTATGTCCTTGCGCGTGATCCGCCCCTGGTAGTTGGTGCCCATACCGTAGATCACGGTTGGATCTGTCTGTAGCCGCATGCCTTTTTGCAGACGCCGCACAAATACACCGGCCACTTGGTCGCGCTCCCAGGGCGCACCCGTTTCCCGCTCGATAATGGATGCCATAATCAGCGCTTCATAGGGGGTTTTGTACGGCAGGTTTTCCGCGCGGGTATGCCAGAGCTCTTCCAACACTTGCTGCATACGCAGGTGAGCACGCCTGAGCAAATCCACATCACTGCTGCCGCGCACAAAGGTGTAGGTATCCGGAAAAAACCAACCTTCAGGATGGGCCTCAGGCAGATCGAGCAGCAGCACCTGTTCCTCCTGTGATACACCTTTAAGCCGATGGACCAGCTCCTCCCGCGCATGAATAGCCGCCAGCGCCTGAGCGAAGGTCCAGCCCTCCACCAGGGTGATTTGATGCACCACTACCTCGCCTTTTTGCAGCTTGTCCAGCAAACCGAGTGGCGTCAGCCCTGGCTCCAGCCGGTATTCCCCAGCCTGAACAGGGCCCAGCTGGGTAAGGCGAGCGTAGACCCTAAGCCACTCGGGTTTATCAAGAATCTTCTCGCGTGCAAGATCTCGCGCCAAAGCACTGAGATTCCCTCCCGGCCTTAGCTGATAGTGGTAGCCATTTTCCGGTAGAAGCAGAGGTTCATTGAGCCAGCGCTCCAGCGTGTACCAGGCAGCTACCAGCCCGGCGCAAGCCAGCAGCAGAATCAGTACCGCCAACAACACCAAGTGCTTTAACCATCGCCTCAACCGCGCCATGGACAGACCTCCGCCGCCGATGCAGGCCGAGCAAGGAAGCTGGCCAAAGACTCTTGCAGTGCCAATGTCACCGGGCCCCTGACCAGGGCTCGTGCGGGCGTTTCCAGACCAAGCACCGGCCACAGACCGCGCAGGCTGTTACACAGGAAGATTTCATCCGCCCTATAGAGATCCTCAGGGCCGAGTTGGGTCACGCAACTGGGCAGTTGGAGCGACGGGGCCAACTGTTCGAGAATCACTTGGCGCATGATGCCCGCTACGCCACAGAGGGACAGGTCCGGTGTAAGCAGCTTGCCACCACTGACCACAAACACATTGCTGGCAATAGCCTCTACCAAGCGCCCCTGGGCATCGAGCAGTAGTCCCTCGCGGCTATCGTCCGCCGCGGGCCACTCGGCTCTCGCCAGCACCTGCTCCAGACGATTCAGATGTTTAAGCCCTGCGAGCGAGGGGCTTGGCATCAACCGCTGCTGGCAGAGATGCGCCACCACACCCTTTTGCGGCGGCAACCGGCCGGGAGAGAACACGAGACAGATAGTTGGTTGAGGATCTTCGGGCAAGCGATAGCCGCGACCGCCTTCACCCCGGGTAAGCAGAATTTTAAGGACGCCCTCCGCCCCAGGCAGAGCGCCAAGCAAGGCGTTTAGGTAACCATAAAGGCTTGGCAGATCAATGCGCAGCTGCAAGCGCGCCGCGCTGCCCAGCAGCCGCGCCTTGTGCCAGGGCCAAAGGGGAATAGCACCCGCACGCACCAGACAGGTTTCAAACACGCCATCACCATAGGCGAGCCCCCTATCAAGAGGCGAGAGACAGGCATCGAGGACGCCATTAACGGAAATCAGAGGGCGGAATTCAGACATGGCGCAACGCCTATAGGGACGTAGATGGTAGACAACGTCTGGAACAAGTTGTCGA
>CBFGWO010000124.1:0-10101 GCA_965652595.1 uncultured Cellvibrio sp.
TGCGATTGCACACCGAATTTTCACTGGTCGACAGCCTGGTGCGCATCAAGCCGCTCGTAAAACGGGTGGCCGAGTTGAATATGCCTGCCTGCGCCATCACCGACCAAACCAATTTTTACGGATTGATTAAATTCTACAAAGCCGCGCAAGGCGTCGGTATTAAACCTATTTTGGGGAGCGACTTCTGGCTTGCCAGTAATGATTCTGAGGGCAAGCCCACCCTGCTAACGCTGCTCGCGGCCGACGATACCGGCTACAAAAATATCATCGAACTTATTTCCCGCGCCTGGCAGCACGGTCAACATCAAGGCGTTGCCTATATTCAGCGCGACTGGGTCAGTGAATTGAGTCAGGGCGTCATCGCTTTATCGGGCGGCAAGCTCGGCGATATTGGGATGAGTTTGCTCGCCGGGCGCAGTAACCAGGCGCAGGACAGCTTGCGGCAGTGGATGACGGACTTTCCCAATCGTTTTTATGTGGAACTCCAGCGCACCGGGCGCGAAAACGATGAGGATTATTTGCATCTGGCGGTGGCGCTCGCGGACGAGGCGCAGTGTCCCGTCGTGGCGACTAACGACGTGCGCTTCCTGATGCAGGACGAGTTTGAAGTTCACGAAGCGCGGGTGTGTATTTCCGAGGGTCGTACCCTGGACGATCCACGCCGCGAAAGGCGCTACAGCGATCAGCAGTATCTTCGCTCGCCCGAGGAAATGGCAGAGTTGTTCAGCGATATTCCCGAAGCCCTGCAAAATTCTGTTGAAATCGCCCGTCGCTGCAATGTCACCCTCTTGTTGGGTAAAAACTTTTTGCCCGCTTATCCGGTTCCCGCAGGTATGACCGAAGCGGAATTCTTCCGCAAGGTTTCTCACGAAGGGCTTGAACAGCGACTCCAGCGCATACTGGATACAGCAGCCCCCGATTATGCCGAGCGACGTAAGGTGTATGTTGATCGCCTCGATTTTGAGCTGGATATCATCATTAAGATGGATTTTCCCGGCTACTTCCTGATCGTGATGGACTTTATCCAGTGGGCCAAGGATCACGATATTCCAGTGGGGCCGGGGCGAGGTTCAGGCGCAGGTTCGCTGGTGGCCTATTCGCTTAAAATTACCGATCTCGATCCACTCGAATACGATTTGCTGTTCGAGCGTTTTCTCAATCCCGAGCGGGTGTCCATGCCCGACTTCGATATCGATTTTTGCATGGACAACCGTGACAAGGTGATCGCCTATGTGGCCGATAACTATGGTCGCGATGCGGTGAGTCAGATCATCACCTTCGGCACCATGGCAGCCAAGGCGGTGGTGCGCGATGTGGCGCGGGTGCAGGGTAAATCCTATGGCCTTGCCGACAAACTCTCGAAAATGATTCCGCCCACACCCGGCATGACACTCGCCGATGCGCTGAAACAAGAAGCTGTGCTACGTGAATTTCTTGAAGGCGACGCCGATGCCCAGGAGATCTGGGAAATGGCGGTACAGCTCGAAGGCCTGACGCGCAATGTGGGCAAACACGCCGGTGGCGTGGTGATTGCGCCCACCAAGCTCACCGATTTTTCACCGCTCTATTGTGACGAAACCGGCTCTGGTCTGGTAACCCAATTCGACAAAAATGATGTGGAAGAGGCGGGCCTGGTGAAGTTTGACTTCCTTGGCTTGCGCACCTTGACCATCATCGATTGGGCGCGCTTGATGATCGACAAACAGCGCGCTAAAAAAGGCGAGCCACCACTGGATATCAGTGCAATTCCGCTGGACGACGCCAAAACGTTTGCGCTGCTCAAGCGCGCTGAAACCACGGCGGTGTTCCAGTTGGAATCCCGCGGTATGAAAGATCTGATCAAGCGTTTGCAGCCGGACAATATTGAAGACCTTATTGCACTGGTGGCGCTGTTTCGCCCAGGCCCGCTTGAATCAGGCATGGTGGACGACTTTATCAACCGCAAACACGGGCGAGCACAAGTGGCTTACCCGGATGCAAAATTCCAGCACGCCAGTTTAAAGCCGGTACTTGAACCCACCTACGGCGTTATCGTCTACCAGGAGCAGGTGATGCAAATCGCCCAGGTGCTGGCGGGCTACACCCTCGGTGGCGCCGACATGCTGCGCCGCGCTATGGGTAAGAAAAAGCCTGAGGAGATGGCCAAGCAGCGCGCCGTGTTTGAGGCGGGTGCCAAACAGCAGGGCGTTGATCCTGAGCTGGCGATCAAGATTTTCGACCTGGTAGAAAAGTTCGCAGGCTACGGTTTTAACAAATCCCACTCCGCCGCCTACGCCATTGTTTCTTATCAAACCGCTTGGCTAAAAGCTCATTACCCGGCGCACTTTATGGCGGCCACCATGTCATCGGACATGGACAAAACCGATAAGGTGGTCACCTTTATCGAAGAATGCCGCACCATGAAATTGAAGCTGCTGCCACCGGATGTGAATTCCGGTGAGTTTCATTTTACGGTGGATGATGCGGGCAACATTATTTATGGCTTGGGTGCGATCAAGGGTCTGGGTGAGGGCCCGGTGGAAAGTATTATTGCGGCGCGCAATGAGGGCGGGCCTTTTAAAGATCTCTTCGATTTTTGCGCTCGCGTCGATCCGCGCAAGGTCAACAAACGCGCTCTCGAAGCCTTGATTCGCTCGGGTGCTGCCGACAATCTGGGGCCAGCTATCAGTCTGGATCAGGATCGTGCAGTGATGTTCGCGGCCATGGCCGAAGCGGTAAAAACCGCCGAGCAATCTGCGGCGAACTCAAGCGCGGGCATCATGGACTTGTTTGGTGAAGTGGTGCCCAGCGGCAGCGGCAACGAGGATGTGTACCGCGAATTTCATCGCGTGCGCCCTTGGAGTATCAAGGAGCGCTTGCACGCCGAAAAAGAAACGCTGGGGCTCTATCTCACCGGCCATCCGATCGATGAGTACGACACTGAGCTCAATCATCTGGTATCTTCGCGCATCGCGGAGCTCAAACCAGAAAAGTCTGCCCAAACCGTTGCCGGCCTGGTAGTGGCCCAACGGGTAATGAAAACCAAGCGCGGCGACTCCATGGCCTTTGTTACCCTCGATGACCGCACTGGCCGTATAGAAGTCGCCATTTTTGCCGATACCTATAACCAATCGCGGGAGCTGCTGCTGAAAGATGGATTGTTGGTAATCCAGGGGCAGGTAAGTTACGACGATTACAACGGCCTGCTGAAAATGCGCGCCGATCAGATCAGCTTGTTGTCGGATGTGCGTCAGGAGCGCGCGCGGGAGCTGTGTTTATCCCTGGAATCAGGTAGGCTCTCCGCCCGCTTTACCGCCCAGTTGGGCGAATATCTTGAACCCTATCGCGAGGGTCGCTGCCCGGTGGTCATTGACTACCAACGCAGCGATGCCAAAGCCCTGTTGCGCCTCGGCGATGACTGGCGGGTGCGCCCGGAGGACGAACTTCTCCAGCGACTGCGCCAGGAATACGGAGCCGACAGGGTGAAACTGGTTTACTGATCGGGGGAGGCTGGTGAGTTGCGCCCGGACTCACCACCACCCCCGGATCAGTTTTCATCGATTATCGCTCGGCCAGATGCCGGCGAAATCCCCGGAAAATACTGGCCAGAGGGTGACTATCAGGCCGCTTCCGCGTAAGCTAGCGACCTTTCTATGTCGCCCATAGCCAGGGTCAATTGACCCATTGCGGCGCCCCAAGCGGCATCCCGAATAGATCCACGGCAGATTGCGCATCTGCTCAGACCATGAGCCAACTAGCAATATGAATCTGAACTATCTCGACTTTGAACAGCCCATTGCCGAACTCGAAGGCAAGATCGAAGAGCTGCAACTGGTGGGCAATTCCACCGACGTGAACATCGCTGAAGAAATCGCCAAACTGCGCGAAAAAAGTACCAAACTTACCGAGACTATCTACGCCAAGCTCACTCCCTGGGATGTGGTCAAGGTGGCGCGTCATCCGCTTCGCCCTTACAGTTCTGATTATATTTCCCGCATTTTTACCGATTGGGATGAGCTTCATGGCGATCGCCATTTCGGTGACGACAAGGCGATTATCGGCGGGGTAGGTCGCCTTGATGGTAAGCCGGTGGTGGTCATCGGCGAGGAAAAAGGCCGCAGTGTGCACGAAAAAGTGCAGCGCAATTTCGGCATGCCCAAGCCTGAAGGCTATCGCAAGGCGCTGCGCTTGATGGAAATGGCCGAGCGCTTCAAGCTGCCGGTACTCACCCTGATTGACACGCCCGGTGCCTACCCAGGTATTGACTCCGAGGAGCGTGGTATCTCCGAATCCATCGCCCAGAATCTGGCGGTTATGTCGCGCCTGCGCACCCCAATTATCTGTACGGTTATTGGTGAAGGTTCATCCGGCGGTGCCTTGGCGATAGGTGTAGGTGACCACCTCAATATGCTGCAATACGCCACCTACTTTGTCATTTCTCCCGAAGGCTGTGCCAATATCATTTGGAAGACTGTCGCCAAGGCGCCAGAGGCGGCCCAGGCAATGGGCGTGACCTCGAGTGTGTTGGAAGAGCTGGGTATTGTGGATGAGACCATCCCGGAGCCTTTGGGTGGAGCCCATCGCAATCTGGACGCTATGGCGGAGAAGCTGCGCGAGAGGTTGGTGGTGCAATTGGATCGTCTCAGCGCCGAACCCCTGGATACTTTGCTTGATCGCCGCTACAAGCGCCTGATGAGTTACGGCAACCCTTGATAGACCTCGCCCGCCGGACCTGGCTCCGGTGCGGTATGTTTAATCCCTGTGTCACAAGCCCTGTTTAGACTCTGGTTTTTCAGTGTTGGAGAGTTCGCGGCTTATGTTGGTTAGATACATTCTATTGATACTGCTCGGCACCAGTCTCCTTGGCTGCTCCACCTACTCGTCCAAGCGCAGCAGCTGGCCCGACGGACTTCCTTCCCGTGAGTATTTTGTCGCCGTCTACGCGGCTGATGAAGACAATCAACGAGTTCAATCCCTCGACAGTTACCTCACCTGGGTGGTGCGCTACTACCAGGGCTGGGAGGTTTACCGGCGCGGCTGGTTGCAGATGACCGACGAGTTGCTGGAATCCGTTGATGATCCCGAGTTGGCACAACAAATCAGCCGCAAGATGGCGGATTTGGGACTGGCGATTTGCGGTGAGTGGGCCAAGAAATCCCGCGAGCGCACCATCTACACCAGTCACGTCTCTGTGTGGGGTAACGCGCTGTTGGAAGCTATGGCGCGCGGCGAGGAATTGCAATTGATTAGCAGTATTCAGCGGGACGTGGACGGCCTGCTGGCGCGGAAACTGGATAAGGAAGCGGTTACCGCTGAACGCTATTACGCCCGCGACGAAAGCGATCCCTTCGCTGTCTGGTGAGCCAATTTACATGGCCGACATCCTGCCGTTTAAACGCCCAAGCCCCTTTGAAAAACACAAAGGCAAATCGCTGTGTAAAAGCGGTTTCCACAAGTGGGTGATCTGGAAAGACAAACAATTCGACGTGAAACAAGGAAAGCTGGTCACTGTGTATCAATGCGCCCGCTGCGGCGCGCAGAAAGTCGAAGCAAAATAAGCTTGGTGTGTTTGGGTAGATCGTCCGGGTGCCTGGGGTGAGTTTCTGAAAACGCATGGATACCCTGCGGGGCCTGCCCGGCAGCACAGCCGCCGGGCGTTCAGCTGCGCGCAAAGCAGTGCTTTGCAAACGCTTGCTTCACCCTTGTAGCTCCCTCGCGTCGTCGGTGACGCGAGGGTTTCAGAAACTCACCCCAGGCACCCAGACTCAGTGCCAATCAGGTGAAGGGGAAAGATTTGCGAGACCGTGCGCGGCATGGATGCCGCGCCCGAGCCCCCAGGGAAGGGTCTACGGCGCGTCTCGCAGGTCTTTCCCCTTCACCTTTCTCTCATTTTAATGGTGGTGATGACCGCCAGCGCCGTGGGCATGGCCGTGGGCCACTTCTTCTTCCGTGGCTTCACGCACTTCAGTCACTTCCACATCAAAATTCAGGTCAACGCCCGCGAGCGGGTGGTTGCCGTCGATGGTTACCTGGCCTTCTTCCACCGCGACCACGGTGACGACTTGCAAACCGTGTTCGGTCTCAGCGTGAAACTCCATGCCGACCTCAATTTGATCCACACCGCTGAACATGCTGGAGGGCAATTCCTGCACCATGCTGGCATCGCGCTCGCCGTAGGCTTCGGCGGCTGGGACGGCAACGTTCAGCTTGTCGCCCACAGATTTGCCCACCAGTGCGCGTTCCAGGCCGGGGATGATGTTGCCAGCACCGTGTAGGTAAGACAGCGGCTCCTGGCCATCGGATGAGTCCAGCACCTTGCCTGTGCCGTCAGTGAGTGTGTAGTGAAAACTGGCAACGCAGTTGTTGGCGATGTTCATAAGTAGAGCCTTTGTCATGGGTTAAAAGTTAATCGAGCTTTTCCAGCGATTTGCCATCGATACTGGCGCTGCGAATATTGATGTCGTAGGTTTTGCCTTTTTCTTCCTGCTGCATGCGCACCAACAAATATTGGTGATCCTTGGCGAGCCAGGCGTAGGTGGCGCGCTCATCGTTTTCGCGGCTGCGTTTGACTTTCACGGTATTCACCTCGCCCAGAGGTGTGGTCAATACCTCTTCACCGATGACTTCAAAACCGTACTCCTTGAGTCGGCCGCCGTCAGCAATCTGGTAGGTGAATTGTTTTTGTCCGTTGAGCAGGTCTTGTTGCAGCTGTAGCTGGTAGCTGAGTTTGTCCTGCACCTTTTGGGTGATATCCATTTTCCAGCGGGTGTCTTGCACTTTGTTGATGACGGATTGCGCGTCCCAATCAAAACTCAGCTCAGCGTCGCGATTGCGTCCCAGCCCACGGCGTTTGTAGGTGTAGGTGAGCGGAATCACCTGAGATTTTTCTGCATCCCAGCGCAGCAAGCTGGTTTCGTGAATGTCGCCGAACCAGGATTCGGCGCGAAATTGCATCAGGTAGGTGCCGTCGTCCTGGGGTTCCAGTTCGTGAGTCACGGTGATGCGAAATCCCAGCGCGTGGGCGACATATTGATTGCTAAAACGTTCAGGTGCAGAGGCGTGCGCCAGAGTGGCGAGTGTCAGGGCGCTGATCAGCAGCAGAGTGCGCAAAGAGTTCAACATTCGGGAGTCCTTTTAGTCTGTGACCTCGATTAGATGGCCTTGGGGTGGCAAAGGTTCACCATCCAACAGAGCGCGACCATCTCGCATTTGCAGCCGACCTTGCGCAAACCAGCCCACTGCCAGGGGGTAAATATGGTGCTCCTGAGTCTGTATCCGCTTGGCCAGGGAGCTGGCGTCGTCATCGGGGCGAATGGTGAGGCGCGCCTGCACCACCGGCGGGCCGCCATCCAACTCTGCTGTCACAAAGTGCACAGTGACACCGTGGTAGCGCTCACCCGCGTCCAGCACCCGCTGGTGGGTGTGCAAGCCCTGGTAAGCGGGCAGCAGGGAGGGGTGGATATTGAGCATTCGCCCCAAGTAGTGCGCGGTAAACGTGGGGGTAAGTATGCGCATAAAGCCCGCCAAGACCACCAGCCCCGGCTGGTATTCGTCAATCAGCGCCATTAGTGCCTGGTCAAAGGGCTCGCGGTTGGCAAAGCCCTTGTGATCCAGCAGCCGCGCGGAAATTCCCGCCTGCCGCGCGCGCTCCAGACCGAATACGTCGGGGCGATTGCTGATCACTGCCACTATTTCAATGGGCAGCGCACCGGATTGCTGGCCGTCGATCAGCGCCTGAAGATTGCTGCCGCTGCCGGAAATCAGCACCACCACCCGCAGGGGTTGTTTGTCGCCTGGTTGCTTGTTACTTGGTTGGTTTGTCACTTCCGGATCAAAGTCCTTGCAGCTCAACCTGATGCTCTTCGCCCTCGGCTTTGGCGATATAGCCAATTTCGAAGGCTTTTTCGCCCAAGGTGGTCAGCAGTGCCAGGGCTTGGTCTTTGGTGGCAGCGGGTACAGCGATCACCATGCCCACGCCGCAGTTAAAGGTGCGATACATCTCGCGCATCTGCACGTTGCCCGCCTGTTGCAACCATTGGAACACCGGCGGGAAGGTCCAGCTCTTGGTGTTAATCACTGCCTTGCAGTTCTCAGGAATCACGCGCGGAATATTTTCGGTCAGGCCGCCGCCGGTAATATGGGCCAGGGCGTTTACCTGGCCTTCCTTGATAAGTTTGAGGATGGTTTTGACGTAGATGCGGGTAGGCTCCATCAGCGCGTCTGCCAGGGGGCGACCGCCGCAGTCCTGATTCAGATCAGCGTTGCTCACTTTGATGATTTTGCGAATCAGGGAGTAGCCATTGGAGTGGGGTCCGCTGGAGGGAATAGCGATAAGCGCATCGCCCTCTTTCACTTTGCTGCCGTCAATAATCTCGGATTTTTCCACCACACCTACGCAGAAGCCCGCCAGATCGTAGTCTTCGCCTTCGTACATGCCGGGCATTTCGGCGGTTTCGCCGCCTACCAGTGAGCAACCGGCCTGCTCACAGCCATCGCCAATACCGGACACTACAGCAGCAGCAACATCCACATTGAGTTTGCCGGTGGCGTAGTAGTCGAGAAAGAAGAGCGGCTCAGCGCCGGTGACCACCAGGTCGTTTACACACATAGCCACCAGATCTATGCCGATGGTGTCGTGCTTTTGCAGGTTCATCGCCAGGCGCAGCTTGGTGCCCACGCCATCGGTGCCCGACACCAGCACCGGCTGGCGATAGCCCTCGGGAATTTCACAGAGCGCGGCAAAGCCGCCCAGGCCGGCCATGACTTCGGGGCGGCGGGTACGCTTGGCGACGCTTTTGATGCGCTCGACCAGGGCATCACCGGCGTCAATATCGACACCAGCATCTTTATAACTCAGGGAGGGGGCGGAGGGCTTGTGTTCGCTCATAAACAGGGATTCGCTCGCGAGGGATGGCCGGAGGGCGCGTTGAAAAAGAGGTTGCTGAAAAAAGGGCGCCATTCTAGCAGCTTATGGGCTGGCGTGCAGGCTCGCGCAGCAGCGATCGGCAAGCCAGTGTCTGCCTCTTGGTTGCGTGGCATTGCCTGCTACAATGCCGCTCCAGTCCCGGGGTCAAAGTCGGGTTTAGTAGCGGAGTTGCCAGCCAGAATGCGGGAGTCGCGTGTGAGTCGTCTTATTGTTGCCATCTGTATTGCCTGTTGGGCCAGCTTGGGTTGGGCGGGTCAGGAAGTCGACTTGTACCGGGTTGAGGTATTGGTGAGCTCTCAAGCCGAGGCTGAGCGCAATCGGGCGACCAGCGAAGCCTTGGCGGAACTACTGGTGAGAGTCTCCGGTGATACCCAGGCGCCAAGCTTGCCGACCCTGGCCGCAGCCCAAAGGCGCGCTAGCCAATACCTGCACGAATTTCGCTATGCCAGTACCGACCAGCAGCTGGAGGTGGATGGCCAATTGCGTCCGGCCAGTGTGTTGATTCTGCGTTTTTCCTCCCAGGCCATTGAACGGCTCCTGCGTGAATCCAGTCTGCCTTTTTGGCCTGCCAATCGGCCGCGATTGTTAATCTGGAGTGTTTCCCTCGATGCCATGGGGAGCTATCACCGTGTGCCGGAAGATGAGGCACTGGAATCACTGCGCGAAAGAAGTCGTGTGCGCGGTCAGCCGTTGTTATTGCCCGAGCAGGATTTTGAAGATCGCATCGCCCTGGCAAACGACAATCTGTGGCAACTGGATCCCGTGGAAATTCGCCAGGCTTCCGCGCGCTATCAGCCGGACGCGGTTCTGGCAGGACGTTACCAACTGACCGAAGAGGGCGTGTTGCGCGCCAGTTGGCTGCTGATTGAGGGCGAGAGCGAACTTCGCTTTGAGGATAGCGCCGAGAGCCCAGCAGCGTTATTTGCCCGGGTGCTGGATGCCGCCTCGGATTATTTTGCCCGGCGCTATGCCGTAGTGCCGGGGGAGGCGAATGACGCATCGGTGGTCATGCGTGTTGAGGGGGTTAGTGATTTTGCTGCCCACAAACAGCTACAGCTGTACCTCGAGGGCTTGGCGATCGTGCGTAAACTGGAGTTGTTGCAGGTGGACCGCGAAGGCCAACTGCTGCGGCTCACGCTGGACGGCGATCAGGCGCTGTTGCTCACCACCCTCCAGCTTGGCCGACGCCTGGTGCC
>CBFGWO010000125.1:0-9839 GCA_965652595.1 uncultured Cellvibrio sp.
GGACCCCTTCTTCAATATCAATACCCCTCAGGATCTCTACGCCGCGGAGGCGCAGCTGGACAAGGTGAAGGATTAGCACAATGGTCGCCATTGCGGGCCGCACCTGTTAGACTGCCCCCCCTTTGCAAGCCCCGGAAAAACGATTTCATGCTGGTTGTGACTCCGCCCTAGCTTTTTACACGCCCTCGTGCGTCCCCAAGCGTTTTTCAGCGTCGAGCCTCGACGCTTTCGCCCCCTGTCCCTGATTTCCCTCGGCTGTCACAGACACCGCCGATAATCCCGTTTTTGGACTTAGTTATGTATTCCTCATTACGCCAATCCTGGTTCTCCAACACCCGTGGCGACCTGCTCTCGGGTCTGGTCGTCGCCCTCGCCCTGATACCCGAAGCCATCGCCTTTTCAATTATCGCGGGCGTTGACCCCAAGGTGGGGCTTTACGCCTCCTTCTGTATTGCCTTTATCACCGCCTTTGTCGGCGGCCGCCCCGGCATGATTTCCGCCGCTACCGGTGCCATGGCTTTGGTTATGGTGTTGTTGGTCAAGGAGCACGGCTTGCAATACCTGCTGGCCGCCACCCTATTAACCGGGGTGCTGCAAATAGGCGCGGGCCTGTTAAAGCTGGGCGGCTTGATGCGCTTTGTCTCGCGCTCGGTGGTCACAGGCTTTGTGAATGCGCTGGCCATTCTGATTTTTCTGGCGCAGCTACCCGAGATTACCGGCGAGAACGCCAGTTGGCTGGTGTACGCCATGCTGGCGGGTGGGCTGGTAATTATTTACGGCTTTCCCTACCTCACGAAATCTGTACCCTCCCCCTTGATTTGCATTCTGGTTCTCACAGCTATCGCTATTTATTTTGGTTTGGATGTTCGCACCGTGGGCGATATGGGCGAGCTGCCCGATAGCCTGCCGGTGTTCCTGCTACCCGATGTACCCCTGACCTGGGAAACACTCGCGATAATTTTTCCCTTCTCCGTCACCCTGGCAATTGTAGGCCTGCTGGAATCCATGATGACCGCCACTATCGTGGACGACCTTACCGATACCAACAGCGACAAAAACCGCGAGTGTGTGGGCCAGGGCGTGGCTAATATTGGCGCGGGCCTGCTGGGTGGCATGGCGGGCTGCGCCATGATTGGCCAGTCGGTGATTAATATTAAATCCGGAGGGCGCACCCGTTTATCCACCCTGTGCGCGGGCGTATTTTTATTGATCATGGTGGTGTTTCTCGGTGACTGGGTCGCCCAGATTCCCATGGCCGCCCTAGTGGCGGTGATGATCATGGTCTCCATAGGGACGTTCAGCTGGTCGTCGGTGGCCAACCTGCGCAAACACCCCAAAAGCTCCAGCATTGTGATGATTGCCACGGTGATTGTGACGGTGGCGACCCATGATTTGGCTCAGGGCGTACTGGTGGGTGTACTGCTGAGTGCGCTGTTTTTTGCGCGCAAGGTGGGCGATATTCTCTACATAGGTTCACGCCTCTCAGACAATGGCGAACACCGCACCTATGACATTATCGGCCAGGTATTTTTTACCTCCGCCGATCAATTCGTGGGAGCCTTTGATTTTAAAGAGGCGGTGGAGAAAGTAACCATCGACCTGCATCGCGCCCACTTTTGGGACATCACCGCCATCAGTGCCCTGGACAAGGTGGTGATTAAATTCCGCCGCGAAGGCACAGAGGTGGAAATCATTGGCCTCAACGAGGCCAGCGCTACGCTGGTGGATCGCTTTGCGGTACACGATAAACCCGACGCTGTAGAACGCCTGATGGGCCACTAAGAGGGATAAGAAGATGCAACCCAAAGTAATCGCTTGTATTGATGATTCCCGTTATGCCGAAGCTGTGTGCGACTACGCCGCCTGGTCTTCCCGGCGCATGGGCGCGCCCTTAAGCCTACTTCATGTGCTCGACGAACCCCACGGCGAAGGCCATAAAAATCTCAGCGGCAGTATCGGTTTTGGCGCCCAGGAAGCGCTCTTGCAAGAGCTGGCCGAACTGGATGCCAAGCGTGCCAAACTGGCGATGGAGCAAGGCAAGCTGATGCTCAACGCCGCCCGCGAGCGAGTTGAAAACGCCGGGGTGACTCACCCCGAAGTGCGCCAGCGCCATGGCCAGTTAATTGAAACCCTGAAAGATCTCGAAGCCGAAACCCGCATGCTGGTAGTGGGCAAACGCGGCGCCGATACTGCCTCAGCCCACGGCCATATTGGCAGCCATCTCGAAAGTATTATTCGCAGCCTGCACAAACCTATTTTGATCGCCCAGCAATCCTTTACCCCGCCCAAATCGGTGATGCTTGCCTTCGACGGCAGTGCCACCACCCGTAAGGGGGTGGACATGGTCGCCGCCAGTCCGTTGTTTCGCGGGCTTCCCGTGCATCTGGTGATGGTGGGGGAGGATTCGGAAGCCAGTCGCGAGCAACTTAACGCCGCACAAACCCTATTGGTGAACGCCGGTTTTGTGGCTCCTGCCAGTATTATCCCCGGCGAGCCGGAAACAGCGCTCGCTGAGTATGAAGAACGCGAGGGCATAGACCTGCTGATTATGGGCGCCTACGGCCATTCCCGTATCCGCCAGTTGATTGTGGGCAGTACCACCACCGCCATGATTTGCAAAACGCGCATTTCACTCATGGTACTGCGCTAATCATGGAATCCCTGCTAAAAATCTGGCGCCCAGCGTGCGTTACCCAGTTTGTGATCATGCTGGTGATTTACACCTTCCTTGGGCTTACCCGCAACACCGGTGAACTGTTGCCGGAGTACAACGACTTGACCATGCACTTTGTGGGTTATCTGGTCGCGGGGATTTCCATCAGCCTCGCCTGGCCCAAAGCAGCGCTCTGGCAGCGCGGCCTGTTTTTACTCACCTACTCTGTCGCCATTGAAATCGGTCAGCACTTTTTACCGCCGCGCACCTTCGATTTAATGGACATAGCCGCCAACGGCCTGGGTATTCTGGCCGGGCTCTTGTTGTTCCGCATTGGCAAACGCTATGCGCCAGCCTGGGCGCAATCTTTTTTAAGGTGATTCCGCCAATGGGCGCGCCTTTTTTATGGGAAACGCCTCATTCAGGAAACCTTTAGCGGGCTGGCCTATCCTAAGCAGTAATTCATTCAGGAAACTGCTTATGCTTCGCCTACACACTCGCCGTCTGCAAGCCATCACCCGCCTGATTATTTTTCTGCTATTCAGCCAATTCGCTGTTGCCGAGCGCGCACAACAACTGAGCGACGCCGCACTCGAGCGAACCCGCCATCAAGTGACTTATAACGGCGCCTATTTTCGAATTGATTACCCCATGGGCGACGTGCCCGCTCACTATGGTGTTTGCACCGACGTGGTAATTCGCAGCTACCGTAAACTGGGCATCGATTTGCAACAGCTGGTGCACGAAGACATGCGCGAACACTTTGCGCTCTACCCCGCCAAACGTATCTGGAATCAAACGCGCACCGATCGCAATATCGACCACCGCCGAGTGCCCAACCTGCAAGTGTTTTTCAGTCGCCACGGACAAAGCTTGCCCGTTAGCCGCAAAGGTAAAGACTATCGCGCGGGGGATCTGGTGACCTGGATGTTGCCGGGCAATCTGCCCCATATCGGCATAGTGGTCGATGTCATGAGCGAGGATGGCGAGCGGCCCTTGATCGTGCACAACATAGGGGCCGGGCCGCAATTGGAAGATGTGTTATTCAATTACCCGATTACCGGGCGCTATCGCTTTGCAGTGGATTAAAAAACTATCCACCCGCCGCCAGCTGCCGTTGACGCAACTGATACATCTGACGATCGGCAGCGGCAACCAATTCTTCGGGGGTGCGGGCATCAACAAAAGCGCGCGCATAACCCATAGCGGCCGAAACACTAAAGGACTGGCCCTGTAAATACAGGGGTTCACCCACCGCTTTTTTAAGGCGTTGCATTAAATCCTTTAATTGCGCTTCCGTGAGCGAATCCAGCAACAACACAAATTCATCCCCGGCCCATCGTGCGACACTGGCCCCAGCGGGCGCACAAAACACCAATCGCTGCCCGAGGGTTTGCAACACAAAATCCCCCGCTTGATGGCCGTAGCTGTCGTTTATTTGTTTGAAGTTATTGATATCCAAAAAAATCAGTACTGGGCCAGGCCGTTTGTATTTCAGAGCCAATGCAAACGCCTGGTGCAAACGCTCGTTAAACAGCCTTCGATTGGGCAAACCAGTCACCACATCGTGCAGTGCCATATGAGCCAGTGTGCGCTTGTGCGATAGCAGGTTATAAAGCCCGAATGCCAACGCCAATGCCAACCCCCAACCTAACATTCGCAATACATTGAGCAAAAAGAACTGACCACTTTCGCGCCCGACCACTGCAAACTGCCAACCACGTTCTGAACCCAACACCAGCGCATGCTGGTTCGCGAAAATATCTTCACTACCCCAGAGTAACTTTCCACTTGTGCCTTTGACCGCGAAATCCATATCTGAACGACTGATGCTGCCAAAGGTATTTTTCAGAAACTCATCCGAATCTACCACTGTCGATAACAGGCCCCAGTATTCGCCATCAATAAAAATGGGCTCGCGGTAAATAAAAGCCGTACCGCCCTGCACCAAAACCACCTGCTCTGCCATCACCGGCTTACGTGAGTTAATCGCCTGCTCTACCGCTGGCCATTGATGGGGTTGCTCGCGATAATCAAGGCCAATTGCCGCCTCATTGCCCTGTACAGGATAGACATAGGTGAGGCGATAGCCCAAAGCCACACCCAGGTTGCGAATGTAATTTCCCGAAAGAAAGGTAGCTCTCAGGATATTTTCCATTTCGTGCTGTTCCAGGCTGGCATGACGCACGGATAAATAACTACTTAAACCGGAAGTGATGTGCAGAACTCCCCCCAACTCCACCTCCGCACGGGAGCGCAAATCGGCCGCGAAAGCGGTGGTATCCGCCTGCAACTGATGCTGCAAATTGCGTTGATACAGATGGTGTAAAGTTTCGGTCAGCAGTATCACACCAACCACTATCACCAACGGCAAGCTGACAATAAACTGGGGTTCAGATAAGCGTTTCAATGGACACTCCGATCAATGGGGTTACTCAGCGACCCATAAAAATGTTGATCAAGAAAATCGGCAATGATACCTGCCGTGGGTTTCAGCCAGGGATCAAACAACCAGAAAGTATGCGGGCTCTCGGCAAAGCCCTCCACATGATAGGGAACGGCATGAGCCTGAAGTTTTTCAATCATCTGTTCGCGCCCCAGGCTAAAGCGGGTTTGCGAACTGTGAATAAATAATATTGGCGGCAAGCCGTCACGCACATAATGGATTGGCGAAGCCTCTCGCCAAAGGTGGGGCTTTTCCGCGTAGCGCCCACCAAACCATTGACCCGCCGCAGAGGGATTTTTGCGCGGATCATCTTCGTATTTCAGTGCTTCCGGCAGCGTGAAGTCAGAAAGGCCATCAATGTTCACTATGGCCTGCACGTCACTGGGCACTGCACTCATGGACGCTTGGGGATCGAAAGTCGCCAGGCCGTTAGTCACACCCGTCAGGGCGGCGATCTGGCCACCCGCAGAGGTGCCTGCCAACGCAATTTTAGCGGCATCCACCCCGTAAACCTGCGCCTGACTGCGCAGCCAGCGAATGGCCGCTTTGACATCGTGAATGGCCGCCGGGTAAGGCGCTTCGGGAGAGAGTCGATAACTGATCGTAGCCGCCACATAGCCGCGCTCGGCCAAGGCTATTGCCAGGGCCGCAAGATTTTGGCGATAACCCGCACGCCAACCACCGCCGTGCACCAACACTACTGCGGGGCGAGCGCTATCACCGGCGTTTGTTGGTGCGTAGATATCCAATTGCAAATGACGGCGACCGTAGCGCACATAGCTAAGATTGCGAAAAACTTTCACCTCAGATGGGAGTTGGCTGCTGGCAATGTGAATATGCGGGTAGTTGATAACTTCTTTTTGAAAACTGCTGGCGGGGGTATAGCGATTATCCGGGTCGTGAAACTCGGTGACAGGTACGCAGCCAAGCAGCGACAGCAGGACAATTCCCAGCAAAAATTCAATGCCTCGCATTGCTCACCCCTGATTGATATACAAGCCTTGTTTACCTCAAAACACCAACCTCACCCCGACAGGTTGGCTGCAAGAAAAAAGCCAGCGCGAGGCTGGCTTTTTGTCGCTAAGCGTGAAGCAATTTACAGCAGCAACCGACGCACATCCGCAATAACACTCACCAAATAGGTGAAGAAACGGCCAGCATCAGCACCGTTCACCGCGCGATGATCATAGGAGAGCGACAGTGGCAACATATTGCGCGGCACAAACTCTTTGCCGTTCCACACGGGTTTCATTTGCGCGCGGGATACGCCCAGGATAGCCACTTCAGGCGCATTCACCATGGGGGTAAAACCGTTGCCACCCATAGCACCCAGGCTGGAAATGGTGAAGCAACCGCCTTGCATATCGCCCGGCATCAATTTGCCATCGCGGGCTTTCTTGGCCAGCGCATTGATTTCATCGGCCAATTCCCACAGGCCTTTTTGATCAACATTTTTTACCACCGGCACCATCAGGCCATTGGGCGTATCCACTGCCACACCGATATGCACATATTTTTTGTGCACAATGCTTTCGCCGTCGTGGTGCATGGACACATTAAAGCTTGGCTCAGCGCGCAGTGCAGCAGCGCAGGCTTTGAGCAGGAAGGGCAGCGGAGTGAGTTTGCTGCCACGTTTTTCAGCGTCGGCCTTAAGGCCATTGCGGAAGGCTTCCAACTCAGTGATGTCCGCGTCGTCCCACTGGGTAACATGGGGAACATTGAGCCAGTTGCGGGTCATGTTGTCCGCCGTGGCTTTTTTGATCTTGCTCATCTTGACGACTTCGATTTCGCCGAACTTGGAGAAATCAACCGCCGGAACACGCGGAATGCCAGCACCACCCACAGCCGCACCCGACTGGGCAGCAGTCACAATAGGCTTAACGTAACCGCGTACGTCATCTTTTAACAGGCGGCCGCGAGGGCCAGAGCCAGACACCTTGCCCAGATCCACACCCAATTGACGAGCCAGTTTACGCACCGCAGGGCCAGCGTAAACATCGCCGGTTTGCACGACCTCTTCTGCCACCGCTTGAGGTGCGGCGGCTTTGGGCGCTTCTGCTTTTGCAGGTTCAGCCTTGGGAGCCGGTGCGGGAGCTGCTTCCGCTTTTGCGGGCGCAGCAGGTGCAGCCGCACCCGTGGCGCTGATCACGCCAATCGCGCTGCCCTGAGAAACCTTATCGCCTACCTTGACGCTCAGGCTGACAATCTTGCCCGCCACTTCAGCAGGGATTTCCATAGAGGCTTTATCGGATTCAAGCACCAGCAATATATCGCCTTCAGCGACTTCATCGCCCGGCTTAACGCTGATTTCGATTACTTCCACACCCTCGGCACCGCCGATATCGGGTACGGAAACAGAAACTTCTTTGCTCGCCGCCGCAGGTGCCGGAGCAGCAGCGGGTGCGGGTGCAGCTTCAGCAGCGGCGGGCTTGGCTTCAGCGGCTGGCGCAGCAGCGCCCTCGGCTTCCACTTCCAACACCAGATCGCCCTCAGAAAGCTTGTCGCCCAGGTTGACCTTGATAGCCGTTACCTTGCCGCCCTTGTCGGCCGGAACTTCCATAGAAGCCTTATCGGATTCCAGCACAACAATGGTGTCGCCCTCGGCAATCACATCGCCGACCTTGACATTAATTTCAATCACTTCAACGCCTTCGGCGCCGCCGATATCGGGCACTTTAATAGTTTGAATTGCCACTATGACTCCTCACTCTTTGCAAATTTCGATTAAATTTTTATTCAATCTTAAAACGACATCGCCCTCTTCGTGGGAGGGCGATGGATTTACACGCTCATGGGATCGGCTTTTTCCGGATCAATCCCGAACTGCTTGATAGCTTTGGCAACCACGTCTGCCTTGATCTTGCCCTGGTCAGCCAAGGATTTGAGTGCAGCAATGACGACAAAGTGACGGTTCACCTCGAAGAAGAAACGCAGCTTATCGCGTGAATCGCTGCGACCAAAACCTTCGGTACCCAATACGGTGTAGTGCGCCGGAACATAAGCACGCAACTGCTCTGAGTAGGTTTTCATGTAGTCGGTAGCAATCACCACCGGGCCATCGCGACCTTCGAGTTGCTGGGTAATGTAGGGCTTGCGTGGAGCTTCAGTTGGGTGCAACAGGTTCCAGCGGGCGGCGCGCTGACCATCGCGGGTCAGTTCGTTCACACTGGTCACACTCCACACATCGGCTTCCACATCAAAATCACTGCGCAGAATCTCAGCGGCAGCGCGCACTTCATTAAGGATTGTGCCCGCGCCCATCAGCTGTACGCGATTTTTCTTTTTGCTCTTGCCCTGCTCCAGCAGGTACATGCCTTTGATGATGCCGTCCTGCGCGCCTTCGGGCATTTCGCCGTGGCGGTAGTTTTCGTTCATCAGGGTGATGTAGTAGAAGCAATTTTCCTTGTCGCCGTACATGCGCTTGATACCGTCCTGGATAATCACCGCCAACTCGTAAGCATAGGTGGGATCATAGGTGCGGCAGTTGGGAATGGTGTTGGCCAGCACATGGCTGTGACCGTCCTGGTGCTGTAAACCTTCGCCGTTAAGCGTGGTGCGGCCAGCGGTGGCGCCCAACAGGAAACCACGCGCTTGCGAATCGCCTGCCGCCCAGGCCAGGTCGCCGATACGCTGGAAACCGAACATGGAGTAGTAAATGTAGAACGGAATCATGGGCACGCCATGATTGCTGTAGGCCGTTGCCGCTGCAATCCAGGAGGACATAGCACCCGCTTCGTTGATGCCCTCTTCCAGAATCTGACCAGTGTCTGACTCGTGGTAAGACATCATCTGGCCCGCATCGTGAGGCACGTATTTTTGACCCTCGGAGGAATAAATGCCGATGGTTTTAAACATGCCTTCCATACCAAAGGTACGGGCTTCGTCGGGCACAATCGGCACGACGTTTTTGCCGATTTGTTTGTCTTTTATCAGTGACGACAGGATGCGCACAAAACTCATGGTGGTGGAGATTTCGCGCTCGCCGGTGGATTTCAATTGGGCCGCAAAAGCGTCGAGTTCAGGCACTTTCAACGCGTCAAAATCCGCTTTGCGCGAAGGTAAGTAGCCTTTGAGTTGAGTGCGACGGCCACGCAGGTATTGCATTTCAGGGCTGTCTTCTGCCGGGCGGTAGTAGGGCAGCTTGGGCAGATCTTCGTCACTGATCGGTAATTCAAAACGATCGCGGAATTTCTTCAGGTCTTCCATCGCCAATGACTTGGCAGAGTGGGTTTTGTTGATGGCTTCGCCCGAAGAACCCATACCGTAGCCTTTAACGGTTTGCGCCAAAATGACCGTTGGGCGACCTTTGGTATTTACCGCTTGATGGTAGGCGTTGTACACCTTGCTGGCATCATGGCCACCGCGCGCCAGGTGCAGAATTTCGTCATCGGTCATGTCGCTGACCAGTTCCAGCAACTCCGGGTATTTGCCGAAGAAATGCTCGCGGGTGTAAGCGCCGCCATTGGCCTTGTAGTTTTGCATTTCGCCATCGACGACTTCGTCCATGCGCTTTTGCAATAAACCGGTTTTGTCTTTTTTGAGCAACTTGTCCCAGCTGCTGCCCCACAAAACCTTGATCACATTCCAACCAGCGCCGCGGAACACGCCTTCGAGTTCCTGCACGATTTTGCCGTTGCCGCGCACCGGGCCGTCAAGGCGTTGCAGATTACAGTTGATGACAAAAATCAGGTTGTCGAGTTTTTCGCGGGTGGCCAGCGAAATGGCACCCAGGCTTTCCGG
>CBFGWO010000126.1:0-9771 GCA_965652595.1 uncultured Cellvibrio sp.
CTGCTTTTTACTCCTGACAGGATTGGGTTGGGTCGAGCGTTAAGGTGGCGCCTCTTTCAAACCACACTCGCTATTCAATCAAGGAGCACATGATGAACCTGACAACCCCCACTGATACCCTCACCAGCCTGGTTAACGCGATTAACACCGGGAATATCGAACAGGCCCTGGCACTCTACGAACCCGATGCAGTTTTTGTGGCGGAGCCGGGTGTTGTGGTCAGCGGTAAAGAGGCAATCCGCGAAGCCCTCTCCGGGATGATGATGGCCAAGCCCAGCCTGGCTACCCAGGAGTCGGCGTCGCTGCAAAATAATGATGTGGTGTTGCATCACGCCAATTGGACGATGACGGCGTTGGACCCTGAGGGGAATCAGATTTCCCTGCGCGGTCAGTCAGCGGATATTCTGCGGCGCGGTGCGGATGGCAAGTGGCGTATTGCGGTGGATAACCCCTGGGGGACGGACATAGTTCCCGCCTAGGGAACGCATTGGTCGGGCCAGCGAATCAGGCCCCAGCCGAACACCGGATCTTTTCCTGCAGCGCCCAAATCCTGGGCGTTGGCTTTAACCCGCGCGTAGGCCGCCTGGACATCCAGTCCGGCGCTGCGGTAGGTCGCGAAAAGGGCGCTGACGTAGGCGGTGGCGTAGGAGCTGCCGGTGCGGTAGGCGCCCTTGCCGCGACGGCTGGCGGTCCAGACATCGACTCCCGGCGCGGAAAAATCCAGATAGGCGCCGCGATTGCCCTGGCGATAGGCTTTGTTGGCGGCGTCGGTGGCGGCCACGGCGACCACACCGGGTTGGGCGGCCGGGTAAACAGGCGGTGCTTCGGCGCCACTATTGCCACCCGCCGCCACCAGGCTTACGCCCCTTTCCTGTACCCGTTGCAGCGCCAGCTCCAACACCAGGTTGCGCTCTCCGCCCAGGCTCAGGTTAATCACCTGCACCTCTTCCCCCAGCAGCCAATTAAGGCCGTCGAGCAGCCACTCGGTGGTGGTTTCCTGCTGCTTGTCGCGCTCGCGAAAAACGGCGGCGACTTTTACTCTTGCGCGGGGTACTAGCCCCGGCGCCAGATCACTGCTGGCGGCCAGCCAGATACTGGCGATGGCGGTGCCGTGGTCGCTGTTGGCAGCTTCACGGGCGACAAAATCCTGTTGTGTAATCTCGGTGCCTCTCAAGCTCGGGTGGTCGGTGTCTACCGGCGTGTCCAGCAAACCCAGATTGAGGTCAGTTGACGCGCAACCGGCCAGTGGCTGCCAGCCGATGGCCTGGGGCGCGTAGGTTTGGCGGCGGCTTTGCAGCAGTGGGTAGCGCTGGTTGGTGTCCAGCCAGAGGTCTGGGTAGCGGCGGCGCAACTCATCCAGGGTGTCCGGCACAGAGGCGTCCAGCGGCAGGCGCAATACCGTCATCACCAGGCCCAGCTCGGCCAGCTGCCGACGGGCGCGAACCCTGATGCCCAGGGGTTGCAGCTCCCGCTCCAGCGCCATGGCCTGGGGCATGTCCAGATGCAGGGCCACCAGTTGTTGGGGTTCATAGGTTTGAGCGCTGCGCCTGATCACCGGCGGAATGCTGGGTGCCGGGGGTATGGGGCGTCCGAGCAGGGAACCGCTGGTATCCGGGCCGAGGGGGGTGGGTGGCGTAAATTGACCGGGCGCTGCACTTTGATCGGGAGCTGAGCTTTGATCGGGAGCTGCACTGGGTTGCGGTGGTGGAAGATCGGGTGCCTGTGGTTGTGTATGTGGTTGGGGCTGTGTCTGGACAGGCGCGGGGGTTTGAATCGGCGGCTGTACCGGTGCCACAGGGGTAGCCTGGGGCAGGGGCGCTGGCGGTTGGTTAGGCAAGGGCTGTGGCTGGGCGGGTGGCGCACTTGGCTGAGACGCTGGGGCCGGAAGACTGCTACCCGAGGGTATGCCGGTTGATGGTAAAGGTGCCGATGTTTGGGGTGCCGGGGTTTGTGGCACGGGTATTTGAGGCGCAGGCGTTTGCGGTGCAGGGGAATGGGGCGCAGGCGGCTGGCTGCTGGGTGGCAGATGTGTTGGAGAAGGCGCCGGGCCACCCGGTTGAGGTGGAGTCCCAGGTGGGGTTCCGGGCGGGGTTCCGGGTGAGGTGCCAGGTACCGAACCCGTTGTGGGCGGTGCGCCTGTTCCGGTGCTCGGTGCGCCGGTCGGCGGTGGTGGAACCGGCACGGCAGTGATAGGTATCAGCGTTGCGCTGGGGGCGCTGGAGCTGGAACTGGATGAGGCGGTGGTGAGCGTGAGGCCAAGGCCGCCCGAGGGGGCGGTGCCGGGTGCCGCTTGTCCCAGGGCCTGGCTCGCCAGCAACAGGCCCAGCAGACAAATCAGCCCGGCGCCTTTCATGGACGACTCACCTGCTCCACGCCCTCCCGCACTGACAGCTGGCTGATCAGGCTGTCCAGGTCGGCGTTTTCCGGCAGCTCAACCTCGTAAACCCCCAGCGCGCCCGGCCCGCTGATCAGGTCGCCGTCTATCTCGGTGAGCAGTGTGCGAATCTGTCCGGCGGTCATTTCGTCGGTAAATACCAACTGGATTACCGGGCCCTCAATCAGCCGGGTTTGCGACAGGGTGGTGACCCCCGCGCCCGTATCCGGCAGTTGTTGGTTGATCAGAAAGGCACTTTGCAAGCCGAGGATGGCGCAGGCCGCCAGCGCCAGGGAGCGCCAAAAGCTGCGCTGTGCCGGGCGCTGGGGCGCGGCCTGCTGCTTCTCGGCGGCCAGGCTGCGCTTGAGTCGCGCCAAACCCAGCTCACCGGGAGTCGGCTGCTCATCGGCTTGCAGGCTCATGCGCAGGCCGGCGAGAAACTTGGTGTCTTCCTCCAGGCCCTTGTCGTTGGCGATGGCCTCTGCCACGGCGGTGCGCTCCTCCGGGGAGAGACGGTCGTTGACGTAAAGCGGCAGTTTTTCTTCAACATCTTTCATGGGCGTGCCATCACTTTGATCAGTTGCTGTTTGAGGAGATTCTTGGCGTGAAATACCCGCGACTTGACGGTGCCCTCGGGCACCTGGGTGATTTCCGCAATCTCCGCGTAATTCAAATCCTCGAAAAAGGCCAGGTGCAGTACTTCGCGGTGATCCGCGGAGAGCCGGGCCATGCAGTCGCGCACCAGGCGCGTGTCCTGCAAACCCGCTAACAGCTGTTCCAGCTGTACCCCCGGCGACTCATCTTCCAGGGATTCATCCAGCTCATCTGCCTGGTGGCGTTTTTCGCGACGAAAATAATCCACGACCTTGTGATGCGCTATGCCCAGCAGCCAGGTGCTGACCTTGGCGCGACCTTCAAATCGGCCTGCCGACTTCCAGACTTCCAGCATCACCTCATTGAGTATGTCGGCGGCGGCGAAACTATCGTTCAATTTGGATTGCGCGTAGCGAAAGACGCGCGCCTGGTGCACTTGGTAAAACTCGGCCAGCGCCGCTTCCTGCCCTGCCGCTATGCGGCCCAGCAGGGCCTGGGCCTCTGTCTCTGTGGTGGTCATTATTCTTATCCCCCTCCCGGCGTAGAGCGCGCAGCTTAACGCAAAAAAAGCCCGCGTTTGAATCGCGGGCCAGATTTGCGGGTGCTAAATCTTGCCGGGGTTAGGGAGTGTAGATGGCCTGCAACTCGCTGGCGCCCAGCAACCGGCCTCGCTCGTCGATGGCCAGCACTCGCCAGAAATAGGTTTGCCCCGGCGCCAGATGGCGGCGGGCAATGGGCGAGATGCTTGCTTGATTCTGGCTGGCGGGCACCAACAGGCCGCTCACGGGCGTTTGGCTGTCGTCATAGCTGCCGGGTTTGAGCAGGGCGGCGGCTGCGGCAGGGGCGTAAAACTCCAGTTGATAGGCCTTGGCGCCGCTCACTGCTTGCCAGGCAAAGCCTGTGTCTTCGGCCAGGTAAATGCGCGGCGCGGGGGACAGGGTGTTAATAGATAGCAATTGCAGCGGGTCACGCCCTGTGTCTTCGCCCACGTCATAGCGCAGCACATCCGGAAAGTACACCTGGGGCGGCTGGAGTATGCGCAGGCGCAGGCCGTGGCGCCCCAGGCTGTGGGTGGGCAGAGGCGGGCTTTGCAGCACCAGCTCCCGCCCGGCGCCCAGGTACTGGCGTAGGCTGTGGATGGGCTGGAAGATGGCCTCGCCGCCACTGCTGGTGGGGCTAGCCAGTTCCCATACGGCTTCGAGCATACCGGCGTTGCGGTAGGTGATGCGTGCGCTGGCGGTGAGGGTTTGGTGGCGCCCTACGCGCAGCAGGGTTTCACCCTTGCTGAAGCTCAATTGCAATTGCTGTATCTCCACGCTGCTGGCCAGGGTTGGTCTCGGTGGCGGTTGATTGGGGCCGGGCTGCGGGCCGGGTTGTGGGTTGGGCGCCGGGCCAGGATCAGGTGTTGGATCGGGTGTTGGGTCCGGGGTTGGATCAGGAGTTGGATCAGGGCCTGGCCCAGGCGTGGGATTGGTTGGATCAGGAACCGGGTCGGGTGTCGGGTCCGGTGTAGGGTCTGGCGTGGGATCAGGTGTTGGGTCAGGAATGGGGGTTGGCGCCGCAGGCTGTTGCAGGGGAATTTGCACACTGCCGATAAGGCTGTTTTCGTCCATGCCGAAGAAGGCGCGCGTGTAGGTCAGATGGGTGGCGCCCTGTTGGGCGGCCTGGGCGCTGATATGGCCGGGCACCAGCAGCCACTCATTCACACTGAAATTAGCCAGTTGATCGCGCCCGCTAAAGCCCAGGCTGGTGCGCAAGGTTTGGTTGACCCGACCCAGGGGCGCGGCGCCCACGCCCAGAATAAAAAAACCTTCGCGCGAGCTGACCAGCTCGCTGATGGGGTTGCGCAGGGTGCCCGGCGATGCGGTGCCGCGCCAGGTAATCCGCACTTGCGTGGGTACGCCAATCACCGCGCCCTGATTAACGCTGCACACCTGGGGACTGGTGCACACAGAAACCACGGCCGCCTGCGCCTGCATAGCGGCTAGCCAGCTGAGTGTCAGGGGTAAGAGCCAACGAAGAATGTACTTTGGGGTCATGATTAATAGCCTCGGCTAAAGCTGGCGGGCAGCGTCGAACGCAGGGTGAGCATGACCTGGTGTCCCTGCTGGTTATAGAGCGACTCAAGCTGATTGCGGTAGCTCATGGAAGAAAAACTCAAACCCAATTCAAAACCCAGGCGGTTGGTGTCGGCTTCGCGCAGGCGCCAGTTGAGCTCGGCGGAATAGTATTGGGTTTGGTCGTCGCGCTCGAAGAATGGGTCGTCGAGCGCGCTGTTACCGTTCAATCCCCATTGCAGAGAGCCGGAAATTTTTTCCGGTACCAAAATAAATTGGCTGTGAACGTTGTAAATCCGCGCGCGGGAAAAGGTGTTGTAGTCCAGGTTGTGCGTGGTTTGGGCCTGCACCTGGGCGCCCAGGTGGAAGCGCTCAGACAGATTTAGCTGTGCGCCCAGGTTGATGGAGCGGGTGCGGGTATCGATTTGCTGATTCGAGAAATCATCGAAACCGTCCAGGCCATAACCCAGCGACCAGCTCCAGCGTTGATGGGAGAACTGGGCCATCAGCAAGCCACCGCGGGCGCGGTAATCAATGGCGGTGTGTTGTTGCGGGGTGTAGCTGTCTTCGCCTTGGGTGGTGTGCAGGTCCAGGGTGTAGATGGGGCTGCCCAAAAGCGCTAACAGGCTGCTGTTGTCGGTGGCACCCGGCTGGCTGTAGCCGAGTTTGAATTGGCCCTGGCGAATATCGGTGGTGGCCAGGTGGAGATCCTCGTCCAGGTTGTTGTGCTGCTGCGCAGCTGTCCACTCGCCAAACCAGCGGCTGCCGGCCCAGTGGCCAAACCAGCGCTCCATGCGCTTGTCGGCGGCCAGTTGATTGTTGGTCAGGCTGTAAAAAAACCGGCCTACTTGGGTGGCCTCCAACCCACTGTGCCACTGCAATCCCGCGCCTGTGTCGGGCGTGGAGGTGTAGATCAACAGCGCGGAATAGGCTTGGTCGCTGCGTTCGTCCTCCCCCAGATCGGCGCCATCAAGATCAAATTGGCTGCTGGCACCTTCGAGGCGCAAGCGCCACTGGCGGCTGCGGAAATAGGTGTCCAGTACCAGATTCCAGGCATCGCCCTCCTGCACCAGGTTCAGGTATTCGCTTTGGTAAACGCCAAAACCCAAGTCCTGTCGACGCCCGCGCACATAGCTGCCGCCCAGGTGTACTTCGGTCTTTTCGGTGTGATGAACCAGGCTCTGCCAGCGCGCGCCCAGGCTGCGATTGTCGCCATCGCTAACCCCCAGCCCTTCGCTCATGCCGTACAGCTGTTGGTTGCTCACGCCAAAGACTTCCAACTGATGCTTGTTGCCGGGCAGTGAGGCGCGGGTGGCAATGCCCCGGCGCAGATAGCCGTCATATACCAGGCTTGCCTGGCCCAGCTGCTGATTGCCCAGTTGCAAACCATAGTGTTGGTTAGCCACCGCCAGGGAGAAGTTATCCATATCCAGGCGCCGCCCGCCGAAGGCCTGTTCCAGTTCACTGGTGTAAAACAGGTCGCCGGAAAACTGGCTGTTCACCGACTCGCCAACCGAGTTGGCGATGAGTGTGCCGCTGCCGTGTAGCAGGCTGTGGGGTTGGCCGTCGGCCAGCAGCTTGTCGTCCAGGCGCTGGGTTAACGCCAGATCCAGGTAGGCACCGGCGTCAAAGGATCGATCCCGCGCCGCCTGCACATTCACCTGCCAGTAGCCCAGCTCCTGCACCTGACCATCGCTGCTGTAAACCAGCACCCGCAGCTCGTGGGCACCGGGGGCAAGGGGCTGGATGGGTTGGTAACTGAGCTGCTCCCCGGTGTGCTGTACCAGGGCGGAGATATCGATGTTATTGAGTTCAACAGAGAGCTGAGGGCTGTGGGTGAGGTTGTTGCTGAGTTGCAGGCGCAGGGTTTCGTCCGGCCGGTAGTGGTTGCCTCTCTTTGGTGGGGCAAGATCCAGTTCCAGGGCTAGCAACTCAGGTGATGGCTGCGCCGCCGTGGCCAGGCTCCAGAGAATCCCGAGCGACAGGAACCCATAGGAGAGCAGAGAGTGCAACAGAGGGGACAGTAGAGAGTTAGGCTGGGTCATTGTCCCTCCTGGGAGATTGAGTGCGGGTTGCTTATTTGCGCATCCGTTTTGCGTACATCCTTCCGGCTACTTATATGTGGCAAAAGTCTAACAGCTTGAGCGCCGGGCGACAGGGTTTGGGTACGGGGCCTTTACTTAGTCGTTTGCTGGGTCGTTAGTGCGTGAAAAAAGGTTCAATAGTCCGCTAAAAAAGGTGCAATGATTTTTTGCGCAAAATTTTTTGAACCCCTTGGTGAGGACTTGCGACACAGGAGTACACCAACCAACAAACGGAGCAATACCATGAAGCAGTCCATTCGCAACATCCTGATTATCAGTGCCACCTTGTTAGTTTCCAGCCCTGCTTTCAGCGCGGCTTATATGAAACTGGGCGATGTTAAAGGTGAGTCCAGTGCCCGCCCCGCTACTGAGCAGCGGATAAAAGCACCGGATCAAGAAGGCCGCGCGCTCTTGTTGCCCGCTGTACAAAGCGCCCGTGAAGCCGCTCGCCGCCCTGCCGCGCAGACAGAGCCTTCACGCATTCAGCCCAATACTCAGCCACAGGGAAAGACGCTGACACCGGAACAGGCTGAAGCCCTACGCAAAAAGCTCAAGGAAATACTGAGCAAGCCCTGTGGCATGAACACCAATAAGCCATGTCATTGATCGACCTGGAGTAACCCACGCCTCCTTGTGCAAGAGTACAAGGAGGCGGTTGCATTTTTGCGTTATGTAAATAGGCAAGGGAACCTGTTATGGGCCTTGCATTCTATAGTGGCCATGACCTGGTGATATTAAATAGGGTAAAGTTGGCCCAGGTGACCCAACAACGCGCTTAAAACCCAATCAAGTGCTTAAGAACAGGAATAACAATGATCGCTCGATTCGCTTTCAGCCTGGCAATAGTCTTGTCTGTTTTCTTGCTCGCCAGCTGCTCCGCTCCCGGCCGCAATTACACCAACAACACCATGGTCGAAACCCTCGAAACAGAAATACTTCCCAACGGCAGCAAGATGTTTTTCTATCGCCTGCGCTGGCCGGAGGACGATGTACCCAGCCATATTCGTGTTGCCAAGGGGCGCGATACGGTCTCCCCCTACGAAAGGGCTGGCGTGGAGGTGAATCGCCATACCCACAAGCGCATGCAGGAAAACGCCGATGTGATTGCAGCGCGTTACGGCTATTGCCGCGAGGGCTATCTGGAATTGGATCGCAGCATTGCGCGCTTCCATTTATGGATAAAAGGTGAGTGCAAAGAGGGCGCAAGCGCGCAGGACAGAGAAAAATTTGGGGAAAAACGCACAATTCGGATTGGCGGACAATAACCGGATTCGTCCCTGAATCCCACGCTAGGTTAGAGGCTGGCTACAGACTTGGTCGCGCGCTTTTCTTTCTTTTCCTTGCGCTTTTCTTTGAGTGATTTTTGCGGTTCTTTTTTCAGCTTTTCTTTTGACATGATCAAGCATCTCCTGCTAACAGGTTAGTGTTCGATATCAATTTTGATAACGCGAAAGAACAATGACCGACCCAAAATATCCACGCCGACACGCTGGCCAAGCCGGGCACCCAACAGTCGGGAGCCCAACAGCGATAAAAAAGACAGCTTGCCCAGTTCCGGCTTGCTCTGCTCTGGTGGCACCAGCACAAAACTCACCTTTTCGTTGGACTGCTCATCAAGAATCACTACCCGTGATCCTGGCTTTACCCTTGGCGACTGATCCCTTGAGGGTTTCAGCAGAGTTTCTGCCTGCGCGAGGCTGACAGATAACTCATAGGGCGCTTGTGAAAATCCCAGGGGGCTGGTCAGGCCAAAACGACGGGCGTGTTTTGCCAGCCACGCGGGTGCATGGAAAATGCAATTTAAAGACAAGGCGATACCTCACAAAAAAATTGCGAAATGAATGTCGGTTAAAAATTGAATTGTGAGCGGATACAGCTGAAAAAATCGAGCGAAAATCCGCTCAATTAGCAGGGGAAGGCGAGAGTCTCGCGTTTGAGAAGAAATCGAATCACATTGCTCATGGCATTGATCCAAAAAAGGAAGTCACCGGGCCATCATAGCCATATTTAATTTTGTGTCAAATCAGGAGTGCAGGTTAATAAAGCTGCGTGTGCTGATTCGCGTATCCTGACCTTCATAAAAGTCGGCCAGCGCCTCGGCGGCGTCTTTGGCCTTGAGATAGCGTTTGCGCGGATGGCGCGCGATCATTGTTAAAATAATTTTTCGCAGTTCCTTTGGCAGGTGCCGTAATACCCAGCGATTGCGCAGCCCCAGCCAGCGCCGGCTGGGAATTTCCCCGGTAAACAGTTGAAACAAAATGGCACCGGCGGCGTAGATATCGGCGGCGGGAGAGACTTTTTCCGGGCGCGGGTGATACCAGTTGACGTCACTGCCATAGCTGTGGGGCGGGAAACCAAAGTCCGTGAGCTTGATGTGATTGTCGGCCGCAAACAGCAAATTGCTGGGCCGCAAATTGCCGTGGCTGATGCCGTGGTCGTGAGCGCATTGCAGTGCAAGAAAAAGCTGCTGCGCCAACAGTATCCACTGGCCGAGCGTAAAGGCGTGAGTCAGCCGGTCTTGCAAGCTGCCCGCAGGCAGGTATTCACTTACCGCAATAAATACTCGCTGGTTTTTGCCTGTGCCATAGAGCCGCCCGATATGGGGATGATCCACATGGGTCAGTTTGGTTGCGCAAAAATGCGCATTGCCCTGCTCCGATAG
>CBFGWO010000127.1:0-9697 GCA_965652595.1 uncultured Cellvibrio sp.
TAAAAAAAGGCCCGCAGCTTTACGGCTGCGGGCCTTTGTCGAATATGGTAGCTAGAGGCGGACTTGAACCGCCGACCCCGGCATTATGAGTGCCGTGCTCTAACCAGCTGAGCTATCTAGCCATACGTCGAGGGCGCGTATTCTCGCGATTGCGCTCCTTGCTGTCAACCATTTACTGGGGCTTGGCAGCGCCCAGTTTTTCCAGCTCGCGGGTGACCCGCAAATAGTCGGCGCCTTGGGTCTTGAGGGTTTCCCGGTCAACTTTCTCTGACGCGACGTGCACGGCTTCCAGGGTTTCGGCCAGTTGCGCAAGCTCCTGTTGAAGTTTGGCCAGGGCATTTTCGAGGGTGTAGGTGGTTTCGTGAATGGCGGCTATGTCGGCGTTGTTCAGGTCGCCTTCCAGCAGGCGGGCCAGATCCTGATTGGCATCGCGGAAGTTGGTTACCGCCTGCTCCAGGGTTTCGGCGGGCTTGCCGTGGTAGTGGTCAGGGCGGCTGGCGTCTGCCAGGGCCATGCCAGACAGTGTCAGAAAAACGATAGTGAGCAGTGACCAGCGGGAAAAGAAAGCGGATTTCATAGGCGCGACTCTTTGTGGGGGTAAGTGAGTAGGTTTTTGCAAACAGAATTAATACGAATGCTAATGCGAATTATTCGCGAAAATGGATGATCGCACGGAAGCTCCCGACAAGGCAATCACCAGGATTGATTTGCTGGTACTGCGATTAGGCGGGCAGGTGGGGGTAGGGGTTTTCGAGCCGTTGCTGCCAATGGTGAATGGGTTCCGGGCGCCCGAAAAAATAGCCCTGATAAATCAGACAGCCCAGTGTTTTAAGTCGCTCGGCCTGTTCGGCTGTTTCCACGCCCTCGGCAATAACCCTGAGTTCCAGACTTTTTCCCAGGGCAATGATGGTGCGTACTATGGCTTCGTCGTTGGGGTCAGTCAGTAAATCCCGAACAAAGGATTGGTCGATTTTGAGTTGGTAGAGCGGCAGCCGCTTTAAATGCCCCAGGGAGGCATAGCCGGTGCCAAAGTCATCCAATGAGAAAACCAGGCCCCAGTTGCGCAGTTGCTCCAGGCGTAGCAGGGTGTTTTCCATATCCTCAATGAGCAGGTTTTCGGTAATTTCCAGCTCCAGCCTGGCGGGGTTGATGTGGGTGCGTTGCAGGAGTTCGCCGATATGACTAACAAACTTGGGGTGACGAAACTGCCGGGGACTGATGTTGACGGCCAGTGTCAGCTGCGCCAGCGCCGGCCGCTGCTGCCAATTGGCGATGAGTGCGCAGGCCTGTTCCAGCACCCATTCACCCAGGGGGATAATCAATCCGCTGGCTTCTGCTACCGGAATAAATTCGGCGGGAGACACTTGTCCCAGGTCGTCATCGCGCCAGCGCAACAGCGCCTCCATGCCGATGGTTTCACCGGTTTGGCTGATTTGTGGTTGCAGGTAGAGCTCTAAACCCTGATTGGCCAGGGCACGCCTTAGCCCGGCTTCCAGTTGGCTGCGGCGGTTAACACGGGTCTGCATGGTGGGGCTGAAAAAGCGCAGGTTGTTATGGCCCGCCGACTTGGCGTCGGCCAGCGCCAGGTCAGCGTCTTTGAGCAGATTTTCCAAACTTTTATGCGCGTCGGAAAACATGGCGATGCCAGCGCTGACCGAGACCACATAAGAGACGCTGCCCAAATCGTAGGCCTGGGTGAGTTGGTCGATCAGGTTCTGGGTGATATTGCGGGTGTCCATCACCGCCTGGTCGGTGTCGCGGCTAAGGTCTTCGAGGATTACCACAAACTCATCTGCGCCCACGCGCCCGGCGCTGTCGGTCGTGCGCAGTTGGCTCTCGATGCGCAGTGCCATTTGTTGCAAAAGCAGGTCGCCGGTGTCGTGCCCCTGGGTGTCGTTGAGGGTTTTAAAGTTGTCGATATCGATAACCACCAGCGCCCCTTCAAAACCGGTGGTGGCATGGCTGGCCAGAGCATGGCGCAAGCGGTCGCGCACCAGGCGGCGGTTGGCCAAACCGGTGAGAGGATCAAAAAACGCGAGCTGGTGCAGCTGATTTTGAATCTGGCGATGTTCGGTGATGTCGGTAGAAATCCCGCACAGGGCGTAGATGCTGCCATCGGCGTGACGCAGTGGCAGTTTTACCGAGAGAAAGCAAAAGGTTTCGCCTTCGGTGACGGAGGTGTTGATCTCCTCGTCGGCCACTCTTTCACCTTGTTCTATGACGCGAAGGTCGTTTGCGCGTAGCTTTTTGCAGGTGTTGGCATCAAAGAAGGCTTCGTCTGTTTTGCCCAGAATCTCGTCAAGCGGCACACCAAAGAGTTCGCAGACTTTGCGATTGGCATAAACATACTTGAGTTGTGGGTCCTTGATATAAATATAGGCCTCCACGCTGTTGAGAATGGTGTTGAGCTGGGCTTCGCTGGTGCGCAAGCTAAGCGTGCGTTCATTCAGTTGACGGCGTAAAAACTGACTCATGACGAGCACAATCAAAAACGCCAGTGTCAGGCTGCCAATCAGCCACCAGATTTCTTTGGGTAGTGCCTTTTTGTCTTTATCGATGCCCCAGCGTTTGAGCAGATCAAAATAAAAAGACTCGGGATTTTCCTGCCAGAGCTCCAGGTAATGATCTATGCGTGCCAGCTTATCGGTCTGGCGGTTATCGCTGCTGATAAAAAAGAGTTTGCTGGGCTGAAACAAAATCGGGCTGGCGTGCAGGCCAGTGGTTTGGGCTTGTTGATCCCCTAAAAAGTGGTTTGCGGCTACCGCATCAGCGCGCCCCTCATTGACGGCGATAAAACCCGCTTCCGGGCTGTCCAGCTCCAGCCATTGCACCTTGAGTGCAAAGCTGTCGGCGAGTTGATGCAGGTACTCGGCCTGGATGGACTGTTTGAGTACGGCGATCCGCTTGCCATCCAAATCCAGCAGGCTGGATAAGCCCAGCCCTGGCCGCTCGTAGATTTGGGACCAGCTGAGCAGGGCGGGGGTGGTATGAAAGTCAAACCGATCCGAGCGCTGATCGCTGATGGCTACGTCGGGCATCAAGTCCAGGTCACCCGCCTCCAGCAGTGTCAAACACTGGTACCAGTGGCACTCGACCACCTCCAATTCCCAGCCCTCCAGCCGCGCAATTTCACTGAGCAGCTCACCCAGAATTCCACTCAATTGTCCCTGGTCGTCGGCCTGAAGTTTGGGTGGGTTGTAGTAGAGCCCGACCCTGAGGGGTTCAGCCGTGGGCTCGGCCAGCGATGAATTCGAGAATCCCAAGGACAAAAAAACAGCGATTACCCAGCCTATTACGTGGGGAAGATGGCGAAGGTGCCGAACGACTGAAGACTGCGTGGACAAGTGCGCTGATTCCTTGTGAAAAGTCCGAAAGGGTTACCAAGCCTTGAATCGTCAAGAGGCCCAATCTCTCAGAGCCCCAAGCTTTCAGAGCCCCTAGCTTTCAGAGAATAGTAGCTTGGCACGAAATGAACAAAAAAGGCGCCTATACTTTGCGTCGACTGCGTGCAAAAGACAAAAGCAGGAGTGAGAGATGCTAAACAGAATAGTAATCTGGGCCCTGTATTGCCCTTTTTTGAACGTCTATGCCGCCACCTGTAGCACTGACGCCGAGTTAACAGCGCTCGATACCCGTTATGAGCAGGCTCTACGCCAGGGCGATAGCGAGTTTTTGGCGGGCTTGCTCGCGGCGGAGTTTATCTGGGTTCACAACCAGGCGAGTGAGGTTGAAGACCGGACTGAGTTGCTCACCCGAATGAACCCTCTCGCTGATCCGCCACAGTCCCGAACGACCCGGGACTTAAGTATTCATCGCCAGGGCAACACGGCTGTGGTTGCCGGAATCAGCCAGGTGGAGCGCGCAGCGGAGCACGGCGGCGTGCGCATGGACTATCGGTTTATGCGCACCTATGTGTCCGACAGCGAGGGCTGCCAGCTGCTGGCGGTGCAAACCATGAAGGTGTGGACAAGCGAGGAAGGGAAGGCTCAGCCCTGAGGTGTCAGGGGTTATTGCTGATCAGCCGCAACTTGGTGCCGTTGGTTTTCTGTGCGCCCAGCCAGACAGCGTCGTTCAGCGACTCGGGTGGCTGATAGCCGGTGGGTGCCTGCATCAGTAACTCCTGAACCAGGTCACACAAGTAGTGGGCGCAGGCGGATTCGAGTTTGTTGAGCAGTTGCTGGGTTTCGTCCCAACTGAGGCGCAGTTCTTCGGCACGCATAATGCGCGGGTGTTCGGTGCCCGACACCTTGTCGCCAATCAGCAGTTCTTCGTAGAGTTTTTCACCTGGCCGCAAGCCGGTGTATTCAATGGCGATATCCCCTTCGGGATTCAGGGCATCCTTCACCGACAGGCCGGAGAGGTGGATCATCTTGCGCGCCAGGTCTTCGATGCGCACAGGCTCGCCCATGTCCAGCACAAACACATCCCCACCCTGCCCCATAGCGCCCGCCTGAATCACCAGCTCGGCCGCTTCGGGAATGGTCATAAAGTAGCGAATGATTTCCGGGTGAGTCACGGTGACCGGGCCGCCGTTTTTTATTTGCTGGCGAAACAAGGGAATCACCGAGCCTGAGGAGCCCAATACATTGCCAAAGCGCACCATGGTAAAGCGCGTGGTGCTCTGTGATTGGGACAGGCCTTGAAGCACCAATTCCGCCATACGCTTGGATGCGCCCATGATATTGGTGGGCCGCACGGCCTTATCGGTGGAGATAAGCACAAAAGATTCAACGCCTGCTCTTACTGCTGCTTCGGCGCAGTGCCAGGTGCCCAGCACATTGTTGCGCACACCCTCAACGATATTGTGTTCTACCAAGGGTACGTGTTTATAGGCAGCTGCGTGGTACACAGTATGTACCTCATAGGTGCGCATAATGCTTTCCAGGCGTGCGCCGTTTTGCACCGAGCCAATCAAGGGCACCAGTTTGAAGCCTGGCAGTTTGAGTGAGACCAGCTCCTGTTGCAGCTCCTGCTCAATGCGGTAGAGGCTGTACTCGTTCAGTTCAAAAAGAATCAGGGCGGAAGGCTGCTGGCGAATAATTTGTCGGCAAAGCTCGCTGCCGATAGAACCGCCAGCGCCGGTGACCATCACCACTTTGTTTTCGATACAGGCATGCATCAGGGCGGGGTTGGGCGCTATGGGTTCGCGCCCCAGCAGATCCTCAATGTCCACATCGCGAATATGCTCAATGCGCGCCTTGCCGCTGACCAGATCGGAAAAGGCAGGCAGGGTTTGCACTTCAACCTGCAAGGATTCTAGGGATTCCACAATCGCGGCGCGACGCGATACCGGTGTTTCGCCCAGGGCAAGCAACACCTTTTGGACTTTGTGTTTGCGCACCAGCGATTCGATCTTGCTCGGGCCGTAGACTTTGACGTTGGCCAGCAACCGCCCTTGCATTGTCGGGTCGTCATCGACAAAGGCAATCACCTTGAAGTGGGAGGATTGCAGCGCCAGTGCCAATTGATGGCCAGCATGACTGGCGCCATATACTATGACCGGCTGCCGAGCGCCAAAACCCTGATGATCGAGCATGATAATGACGCTGCGGATCAGCATGCGCGGCCCACCGATAAGCAGCAGCGCGGTGGTGATGTAAATAAAGGGCACCGAGCGTGGCACCTTGGAAAAGGTAAAAAAGCTGGCGGTGGCCAGGATCAGGCCTGACATGGCGACACAGGCCACGATAGTGAGCATCGCCTGGGCGCTCATGTAGCGCAGTATGGCGCGGTACATGCCCATGCGAATAAACAGCCCCAAGGTAATGGCGATGGTGATGCTGATGGCGGTAAGTTCATTGCGCGTGATGGGGATATCGAAGGTGCCCAGGCGCATACAGGTGGCGAAGTAAAAGGCGAATGCGAGCGCAATCGCGTCGTAAACAAGCGAGATAACGCGTTTGGTCGCGCGGGAAGTGTCCAGCAGGTATTCCAGCATACTCGTTAGCTCAGTGCTCCTTGGGGGCGATGTCGCAGAGGGTTCAGTTGCCGCCTGTGCAGCTAGTCGCAGGGCGCGATTATAGGTCATGTCAAGTCGCGAAAGTGTGACTTTTGGTAAAACTGGCGGTTGGAGTGCTTATTTTTTGGTCATTTTAGTCTGTCTTCTGGTGTTGGCTTTCACCCTCTCCTGGCTTCTCACCGGGCAACTGCGTCGCTATGCCCTGGCGCGCAAGCTACTGGATGTGCCCGGTCAACGCAGCTCCCATAGCCAGCCTACGCCCCGTGGGGGTGGTTTGGCGATAGTGGTCAGTTTTCTGGGCTTGGGGTTGCTACTTGCCTGGCAGCTGGGGTTTACGCCGCTCACAACGGCACTGGTGGGGGCGGCCAGCTGGGTTGCGATTCTGGGCTTTGCGGATGATCACGGGCATATTCCTGCGGGCTGGCGCTTGTTGGGTCACCTGGCTGCCGCGCTATGGGTGGTTTACTGGTTGGGGTTGCCGGAGTTTCTGGTGTTTGGCTATGCCTTTGGGTACTGGCTCTATGTGCCGGTAATTTTGTACCTGATGTGGTTGCTCAACCTGTTCAACTTCATGGATGGCATAGATGGCATAGCGAGCGTTGAAGTCCTCAGTGTGAGCCTGGGCGCCGCCTTGTTTTATTTTTTGTCGCCGGTGGTGATACCTGTATCGGGATGGTTGCTGTTGCTGCTCGCGGCGGCGACCCTGGGCTTTTTGTTATGGAACCTGCCCCCGGCGAAGATTTTTATGGGGGATGTGGGTAGCAGCACCCTGGGTGTGATTCTCGCCATCTTCTCGCTGGAAGCAGCGCTACACTCGCCGATCTGGTTCTGGGCCTGGCAGATTTTGCTGGCGGTATTTATCACCGATGCCAGCTTTACGCTGCTGCGTCGATTGGTGCGCGGTGAAAAAATTTACCAGGCTCACCGCAGCCACGCCTATCAGCGGGCAGCACGCGCCTTGGGAAGCCACGGACGAGTCAGTTTGGGGGTGGGGTTGATCAATGTGCTCTGGCTCTTGCCCTTGGCGCTGGTGGTGGCCCTGGAGATCCTGGCGCCCTTATGGGGACTGCTACTGGCCTATGTGCCTGTGTTGGGATTGGTGGTTTATTGGGGGGCGGGCGCTTCGGAAGAAAAGCAATAATGCTAGTATCGCTCTCGTAACACCAAGTCGGGAAGCGACAGCACTGATTCTCAAGGAGATTTTCGTGCATAGTGTGATAAAGAAAATTCTGCGTGTTCTCCGCATCAGGTTTCCTGAGCAGTTGCTATTGGCGCCTGAGACAATCACCTCGAGTTCGGCATTTAATGCGGTTGTGTTGAGTGCGGAGGATTTGGTTGCTCTGGAAAAAAAATCCGTTGTCTCCTGTGGGGAAGGCGCCATAGAGCGTGTGGCCGCTGGCACGGTTGTCTGCATTGCCGTTTTCGACGGGGAAAATCTCGCCGGTATTTGTTGGTATGCCATTGGCGCCTATGTTCATACTGGCACCTACATTGCGCATATTCACCCTGACTACATTTGTGGTTATGGTTTGTATATAAAGCCCGAGTACAGAGGTAAAAATGTTCGGGCTGCCTTGGTGAAAAGAGCCATCGAATGGACGAAGGAGCACAATTTTAAAGGGGTAATGGCGGCGATAGATATCGCCAATAGATCGTCGATTATGTCGGCCAAGAAGTTGGGTTACCGTGAACTTGGCTATAGCTATTTTTCCCGCTGGCTATCGCCGCCAAAAGCGGTTGAGCACTATTACTATCTGTCATCGTCGGAGCCTCATTTTTTTGCCCGGCAGTATCGTGATTTTGCTCGCCTTGGGGCGTTCAATTATTTTCTGGACATTGGCTATCGGCTCGTCAACAAATTTATCGAGTGTCGACTACTGATTAACTACCATTTTGACGCTGACCTCACAATTACGCCTCCCGAATCAATCCAGTGGTTTTGCGGAGATGCCATAGCACAATTGGCTAATCGGGACATGGGCATACATCGCGAATGGTTGGTTACGGCGGTGCACGATAACCAGCGAGCTGCGGCTTATTTCGATGAGCAGGGTATTTTAAAGAGCTATTTTTGGTTTTCGGATGTTCCCGTGAGAACCAGTGCCAAGTATATCGCCGGTGTGTCTTCGGATTATTTCTATGGCTACAAGGCCTATACCCATCCCGATGTTCGCGGCAGAGGTCTCTTTTCTCGTTTGGTTGAACGCACTCGGTTTGAGGCCGCCAAGGAAGGGAAAAAAGGCATATTCACCCATGTCGAGGTAAACAATTTCGCTTCGCGCAAGGCGCACCTGAATGCTTCTGGTTGTTTCGCTGGGTTTCATCTTCTAGTAAAAATAGGGCCATTTAATCGCGTTTTTTCCTCAGCGAAGGCGCTCAGCTATGGCTCCTTTCTAAAGAGGTGCGGCTGATCCGCGTCTATCGAGGCTTCACCGCTAGGACTCTCGGTCAGCCGCATTGACCATCTTGGCATACGAATTCATTTGTAAAACACGCCATTGCTAACAAATCCTTGCTGTCCATCCTGAGGCGCAAAACTATAATGCGCGCTCTATTCCGACTGGAAGTCAGCCCGTGCCTCACTATCTTCCCGCCCTAACTCCACAAACGCGCCTGGCCTTCTGGGTAAGTGTGCTCTCTCTGGCGTTGCCGGTGGCGGCGCAGATGCTGTTGCAGTCGCTACTGGGCATGGCCGACGTGGTGATGGTGGGTGGCCTGGGGGCGAGCGCCATCGCGGCGGTGGGCCTGGCGGCCAAGATACATTTTTTATTGCTGGTGTTGATGAGCGGCCTGGCTACGGGTTGCAGTGTGCTTATTGCCCAGTACACAGGTGCGCGGGATTTTGCCGCTTGTCAGCGCACCCTGGCGGTGACGCTTTTTGTGGGGCTACTGGTGATGCTGCCCTTTACGCTTGCGTTTGGTTTTGCCTCGCCGCTCTGGGTGAGTTGGATTAACCCGGACCCGGAAGTTGTGCGTCTTGCTGCCCAATATCTCACCATCACGGCGCCGGTGTTGCTGCTGACCCAATTTATCGTGATCTACGAAGCCTCGCTGCGCGCCTTGGGCAACACAACCATGCCCCTGATTGCGGGAGTCATTTCGGCGGTGGCCAACATACTGCTTAACTATGCGCTTATCTTCGGCCACTGGGGTTTCCCAGCGCTGGGAGTGGCTGGCGCTGCCTGGGGTACGCTGCTGGCGCGGGCACTGCAATTGCTGGTGATATTGGCCTGGCTTTACTGGCGCCGCCATGGGTACGCACTGGGGGTATCGGCGCTGCGCATGGGTATGGACAAGGAGCAAATCGCTCGCTACCTGGCCTTCTCTCTGCCGCTGGTCGCCAACTACGCTATCTGGGCGGTGGGTAATGCTAGCTATCATGTGGTGACCGGTTTTGCAGGCACCCATGCGCTGGCGGTGATGGGGGTGATAGTGCCTATTGAGAGCGCATTTTTTGCGCTCTTTGTCGGCTTTGCCAATGCGTCTGCGGTGATGGTGGGGCGCGAATTGGGGGCTGATAATCGCGACCAGGCTTGGCGACTGCATCTGTTTTTTGATCGACTGACGCTGGTGCTGGTGGCCATTTTTAGTGCGAGCCTGTTTTTTCTGCGGCCTTTTGTGCTGCGTATTTTCGACCAGCTGGATGCGGAGGCCAGTCAATTACTCCTGGATACCCTGGCGGTGTTTAGCCTGCTGGTGTGGCTCAAGGTGTTTAATATGATCCGCATTATCGGCGTG
>CBFGWO010000128.1:0-9565 GCA_965652595.1 uncultured Cellvibrio sp.
GTTCTTTTAGCCCAAAAAATTCGTGGTACATAACGCTGTTATTATCCGCTGGCCGGGGGGGCGAGGCCGCATCATAGCAAGTCCCGAGGAAATTGGCGGGGTTAGCGCTTGTGGTGCATCTCCCAGTTTTCCAGCTTTTTGCGCTCGCTTTTGCGCAGCAATACATAGGTAGCCCCGCTGGCACCGTGCTGCTTTTGCGCGGAATGGAAAGCCAATATCTCGTCAAACTGCGGCAGCCAGTGGGCGACGCAACTTTTTAGCTGGGCGGGCTGCTCGCGCCCCTCACCCTTGCCGTGGGTGATCAGCGCGCAGCGGATGTCGTTGGCCATGCAGTCGCGCACGAATTGGTAAACCGCCGAGCGGGCTTGCTCGACTTTCATATTGTGCAAATCGAGGCGTGCATCTATCGGGTATTTGCCCAGGCGCAGATTGCGGTAGACACCGGTTTGTACCCCGTCACGTTTAAATTCGAGGATCGCCAGTGGGTCCACCGGCTCTATGTATTCGCCGGAGAGAAAATTCTTGTCCCGCGCCAGTTCGGCAACGGCAGCAGCCCGGCGCTGGGCCGCATTGAGCCTGTCGGGCGGGCGGCTGAGCGCCACCCGGTCGGCCGCCTTGATCGGCTCCACATCCTGCATGGCGCTACTGAAGTCGGTGATTTCGTCTTTGGATTTCATGGCAACTGCTCAACCGGTGATCCAGTGCCGCAAGCGCGGCTTGTAAGCGGGCATTATGCCCGACATAATCCCCCGACCACCACGCTTTGGCCTGCGCGCCTTACTGGATGCCCGCAGCCCGACAAGGGATTACCCCTAAGGAATCGTCATGTGGAGCAACTTTTCGCTGGCCCTGACCACCCTGCTACTGGTGCTCTTTGCCGCCTTTGTCTGGGCCCTGGCGGTTTTCGTTAGCGGCACCAGCGTTCCCCTCGATCAAGTCAATATGCACCTGGCGGTGCGCAACATGATGTTTTGTCTGGCAGCCTTTGGCAGCTTCTGGGTCACGTCCCTGCTGCCGGTTCGCCGCCCCATTGTGATCAAGTTGATGCTGGGTACCGGGCTGCTATTTCTCGGCGCCTGGCAGGAGCTGCTGAACGGCCTGGTAGACAACGATTGGGCGCCGGTGCGCTGGCTGGATATTTTTGGCTTGCCCGCCGGTACCGCCGCCGTTGCCTGGGGGCTTTATGAATTGGGTAAAGCCTACCGTCTCAATCGCCTGCTACTGGGCAGCTACCGCAAAATCGAACACAGCCTGGCGACCGTGGATCAGCTCACCCAGCTGTACAACCGCCGCTACTTTTTTGCCACCTGCCCGGAACTGCTGGTATCGGCCCAAACCCACGGCGAAACCCCGGTGATCATCAGTCTGCGGCTGGCGAACCTGAAAGAGATTAACGATGAACTGGGCTACCAGGCGGGCGACAATCTCCTGACCCAGGCGGGCAAGCAGGTGCTCAAACATATTCGCAGCGGCGATATTGCGGCGCGCCTGAGCGGGCGGCGCTTTGCGATTTTTTTATCCAATATCACCGCCAAAGACGCCGAAGAAATTGCGCAGCGGATACTGCATCAGCTGGAACATCTGGTGGTGCGCGATAAGGCGAGTGCAGAGGTGCTTATCCACCCTCGCCTTGATGTTGGCATCTGCCATTTACAACAAGGCGAGGATTTTGAAGCCTGGATCAGGCGCGCCAAGAGCACGCTCGGTGGCTAATGATTCACAACAATTAGCGATTCACGCGATGGGCGATCAGTTCATCCACCACACTCGGGTCCGCCAGGGTTGAGGTATCGCCCAGGGTATCCAGCTCGTTGGCCGCAATCTTGCGCAAAATGCGGCGCATGATTTTCCCGGAGCGGGTTTTGGGCAGGCCAGGCGCCCACTGGATAATATCCGGCCTGGCGATGGCACCTATCTCCTGCACGCACAAGGCCAGCAACTCTTTTTTCAATTCGTCACTCGCCTGGGCGCCCGCCATCAGGGTGACATAGGCGTAGATGCCCTGCCCCTTGATGTCATGGGGATAACCCACCACCGCCGCCTCGGCAATTGCCGGGTGCAACACCAAAGCACTCTCCACTTCAGCCGTACCCATACGGTGACCGGAGACGTTGAGCACATCGTCCACTCGCCCGGTAATCCAGTAGTAGCCATCCGCATCGCGACGCGCGCCATCGCCGGTAAAGTAATAACCGGGATAGGTGCTGTAGTAGGTATCGATACAGCGCTGGTGGTCGCCGTAAACGCTGCGAATCTGGCTGGGCCAAGCCGCCTTGATGCACAGATTGCCCTCCCCCGGCCCGTCGATTTCCTTACCTTCGGCATCCAGCAATACCGGCTGTACACCAAAGAACGGCAGGGTGGCAGAGCCCGCCTTGAGGTCGATAGCACCCGGCAGGGGCGTGAGCATATGGGCGCCGGTTTCGGTTTGCCACCAGGTGTCCATAATCGGACAGCGGCTGTCGCCCACCACCCGGTAGTACCACTCCCAGGCTTCGGGGTTGATGGGCTCGCCCACGGTGCCCAGCAATTTCAGGCTGGTGCGGGAGGTCTTTTTTACCCAGTCATCGCCCGCACCCATGAGCGCGCGTATCGCCGTGGGGGCGGTATAAAAAATATTCACGCCGTGCTTGTCAATCACCTGCCAAAAGCGGGAGGCATCGGGATAGGTGGGTACCCCCTCGAACACCAGGCTGGTGGCACCGTTGGCGAGGGGGCCGTAAACGATATAGCTGTGGCCAGTGACCCAACCCACATCGGCGGTACACCAGTAGATATCGCCCTCTTGATAATCGAACACATACTTGTGGGTCATGGCCGCTTGCAGCAGGTAGCCGCCGGTGGTGTGGAGCACACCCTTGGGTTTGCCGGTGGAGCCGGAGGTATAGAGGATAAACAGCGGGTCTTCCGCATCCACGACTTCCGGTTCGCACACATCGCTCTGAATATCCACCAGGTCGTGGTACCAAATATCCCGCCCTTCTTGCCAACTGATCTCAGCGGCGGTGCGGCGCACCACCAAACAGGTATGTACATCCGGGCACTGGGCCAGGGCGGTATCGGCGTTCTTTTTAAGCGGCACACGCTTGCCACCGCGCACGCCTTCATCGGCAGTAATCAGTACCCGGCAGTCAGCATCGAGAATGCGATCTTTCAGCGCCTCCGGCGAAAAACCACCGAACACCACCGAGTGCACAGCACCTACCCGGGCACAGGCCAGCATGGCGTAGGCCGCTTCGGGAATCATGGGCATGTAGATGCACACCCGGTCGCCTTTTTTGACGCCGCGCGCGCGCAGGGCATTGGCCAGTTGGCAGACTTCGCGATAAAGCTCGGCGTAGGTAATAAGCTGGTCTTCGGCAGGGTCATCGCCCTCCCAAATCAGAGCAACCTGGTCGGCGCGGGCGGGGAGATGACGGTCGATACAGTTGACGCTGACGTTGAGCTTGCCATCGATAAACCAGGCCACTTCGCCCTTGCGCAGGTCGCTGCGGTTGACCTGGGTCCAGGGCTTTTGCCAGGTGAGAAACTGGCGCGCCTGCTCGGCCCAGAATTTGTCTGGCTGCGCCACCGACTCGGCATACATGGTGCGGTAGCGCTCGGGGTTGATAGCCGCATGGCGGCGAAAGTGCTCTAGCACTGGGTGCAGGTGAACCTCTGACACAGTTAAATCTCCATCGTTATTGTGGGTGCCAACTCTATGATCGAGTGCCAGCGTTGGGGGCAAGAGATTAACACTGGCGCTTGCCAAGCTCAATGACAACGTTGTCCGGCAGATTTTGGCGACGAACGGTCGGTTTTGTGCTCTCAATCAACGTCTTTGGGTAGAGCCCCACCCAGAATCCGCTGTTAGCGCTGTCAATGCATTTCCTCAACAAAATTAACACCTAATAAAAAGTTATGTGAGGGACTACAAATTTTGGTAGCGCTATCAAATTCCATTCGTAGCGTCTTTGGGAAATGGCCCTTCCCAGTAAAGGATTTCATCATGACCAAACAACAACTATCCAGTTTAGTATTGTGCTTGTTTCTTTCTGCCTGTGGCGGGGGCGCCACCGAGGATCAGAGCCAGGAAAACAACAGGCCGCCCAGCTCGTCGTCGCGCAGCACCAGCTCTGTTGAGTCAACCGCTGCCAGCACCAGCTCTGCCGTGAGCCAAAGCAGTCAACAGCAAAGCTCCAGCAGTTCGGTGATCGCAAGTTCATCATCGGCGATCAGCTCTTCGGTGCAAACGAGTTCTTCTGCACCCAGTTCTTCACCCGCACTATCCAGCTCCTCGGTTCGCAGTTCTTCGGTTCGCAGTTCTTCGGTTCGTAGCTCTTCCGTTGCAAGCAGCTCGCTTGCCAGCAGCTCGCCGACAGAAACTGAATCCAGCGCACTCGCCATTGAAAAATTGCAACTGGTTGCGTTTAACAACAACCAGGCAACACCTTTGCAAGAGATTCATCAGGGAACAGTCATCGACCTAACCAAAATCAGTGCACAAAAAATTAACCTGGTCGCAGACACGACTAATCAACAAAGCACCGGCAGTGTTCACTTTCACCTGCAAGGACCAATCACCATTGACCGCTGGGAAAACAATCCCATTTACACAATGGCCACTGAGCCGGAACATTTGGATATCACCGCCAATCAATTACCGACAGGCGACTACACGCTGACACTGGTCGCCTACCCGTTGGCGGATAGGCAAGGTGAACCGGGCCCGACCAAATCGCTTGATTTCAAGGTCATTCGCAGCACGCCTTCAACGCCACCTGCGCCCTCCCCCGGCTGGACAGGCGGCACCGGCAGTCAGGGTTTTACACCCATTACACCTTCAGCGGATTCACGCGTGATTTATGTGAGTGATTCAGAGGGCAACGACAGCAATGATTGCCTGAGCCCCGCCGCGCCCTGTAAAACCATTAACAAAGGGCGCGACAAAATGCGCGCGGGCTATCCGGATCATCTTTACCTGAAGCGCGGCGATGTGTGGCGCAGCCAGATTCTCGATCGTTTCCCCTCCGGTCGCAGCACAAGTGAACCCGCCGTTATCGCCTTTTACGGCAATAGTGGGCCGCGCCCCAAACTGGAAAACACCAGCCAATCAAACATCGGGCGCGGGGATGTGCGTTTTATTCACGTCATTGGTTTGGAATTTAGCGCCTACAAACTTGATCCAACACATCCTGAATTCACCGGCTCAGGCAGCGCCAACATTGTGATGGTTAACAATCACCGGGACATTTTGTTTGAGGACAATAAATTCAATTATGTCGAAGTGGTTTCCCACAAGTTTACCGACAAGGACGGCGTTAGCTTTGTGCCACGCAACATTACCCTGAGGCGCAACATCTGGACCGGCTACTACTTTAACGAGAGCTCTTACCACCGCGACAAGCGCCCATCCAATATCTATGCGGGCGTTTGGGATAATTTTGCCTTGATTGAAAATGTGTTTGACCACGGCGGTTGGCATGAACAAGTGGTGGGTGCTGGTGCCAACATGTACAACCACAATATTTATTTGCAGGAAGGTGTTACCACCAACACGCTTATCCAAGGCAATATCGTCACGCGCGGTTCCAGCCACGGCATACAAATGCGCTCTGGCGGATTGGCCGAAGATAATTTCTTTGGTCGCAACGCCGTTGGCTTGTCAATTGGTTACAAAGACCCAATTTTGGCGCCCGGTACCCGCGCTCACCTGATCAACAACGTAGTGTCCGAAGGGCACAGCATGGTGAAAGGTGTTGACCCCTGCCAGAACAACAACCAAGCCAACCTCTGTAGTCGAGCCGTTTGGGGCATTGATGTGGATGTGCGCGGCGGCGATGCCGATTGGCGCGCGCATGGCAATATCGTTTCGCTGTTGGCACCGGGCGATAACCAGTGGCGCGACATGTGGGACAGCAATCACAACGCCACTTGGGAAGATAAATATCAACTGGTTGTTACCGGTATTGGCAATCTGGATGCGCCCAATGTATCCGCCAGCAACAATATTGTGTGGAAGTGGAGCTTGAACCCCAATGAGACGACCAATACTTATCCTGACCCGGATCGCACCTTGGCAGACTACAACGCCCACCTGGGAGGTTCCCGCAGTTTTGAGGCGTTTATTCAGGTGGTGACCAATCGCCCACTGCAAACCTGGGATCCGAAGTACACCGCCTACGCGATCAACGACTATATTCGCGCTGGCTTTGGCCGCTAGTCTCTACACTTTCCTGCCGGCCAAATATTCCATTATTGACCGGTGGGAAAACATCACCCCGCCGCCTACGCGATAGAGTAGTTTTCTCGCGCAGGCGGCTTCCACAAAGCCTTTGAAATCCAAGGGCACCTGCCCCCGAAACGCCAACAACCCGCGCGCCACATAACTCTGCAACACCGCGTGGCCGCCCAACACAAAAAAGAAAATGCAGGAAAAAAGCAAACTGGCCAAACCCAGATGCCAATGACCAAACAGGTAGCGGTCTGCCATCAGGCCAGTGAGCAAACCCATCGGCAACCCGTAACAGGCGTTGATCAGGGTGCGGCGAGTGAGTTGGTAAAAAGCCCCGAAATTTTCTTTGGGCAAGCTGGCGGCGCGATAATCCAGGCAGCAATACACCATAAAGATAAACAGCACACCACCGCCAACAACCACACCGTGCTTGAGCCCGAAAATCATCCAGCAGCAGGAGAATACCGCCAGGCTCGAAAACAGCATGGTGGTCATGCGCACCGCGAGATTTTTTCGAAAAGACGAAAACGCGTAGTGGTAGCGCGGCAATAATTTCGCATCACCTGCATCGCCGATAGACAGGATCAGCGCCGCCCCCAAGGCAGCGAACAACAAAGGGAGGTAGAGCGCTTGCGCACTCGGCAAAAAACGATAGGCGATGCTGCTGACAATGACTGCACACAAGCAGGCGATCAAAGCGACAGGAATAAACTTCACCCAAAACGCCAGGGATTTGCTGTACAGCGAGGAATCGACAAAATCATCCATGTAAAAAATACTGCGACCTGCGCCCATCATCATGCGCGCTAATCCCGGCAGGTAGCGCGTCAGCTGGTCGTGGGCTTCTGTATCACCGCTGTCCTTCGCTAAGAGGGTATCCACATAGCGCTCAACCAATTGATCTTTATCCGGCCCTTTGCCTGGGGCTTTGTCCGTATCTGCCAACGACATCGCCATGTGAACCGCCAGCGGCGACGTGAAAAAGTCTGACGACTCGGCCATTTGTAAGTAGCCTGCGTACTTGTAGGCAGGAACGCCACAGGATTGCAAAAAGCCAGTCAAGGTTTCTCGATCTACGGGTTTTATACGCACCGCGCCCATAGCCGACAGCGCCTGCCCCAGATTGAGGTACCACTGGGCGCGACAAAAAAACGCCATGGAAGATTGCGGGTGGTGTTTGCGAAACTCGTTAATGGCCTCAACCAGCTGGCTGACGCCCGAGTGATTAACTTCATCCAACTCATCAACAAAAAACGCCAGATGATTGCCCGCAATTAGCTCTTGGCAAATATCGCCGGGAACGTCGTAGCGATAATCCAGTTCATCAATCAACCACTCACGAAAACTGCCTTTGTGCGGTGACCAGCCAGAGGCGTTAACAATCACCGGCACCTGGGTAAGAGATAATCCACCGGTTTGCTTGAGCAGTTCCGCCACCAGCCGCAGGAGCAAGGTACTTTTGCCCGAGCCGGGATCACCCACCACCAGAAGACTGCCCTGACACTCCTGATAAAAATCGAGTATCTCGCTGCTGTTGAATTCAGTCGCCGCTTGCGCCACCAGGCCAGGTGTCACACTGGCCAGATCATAGGGGTTACGCACCAACTCAGGCGAGGACTCAAGTTTTAAATCCATGAGCGTCGGCGTTGTTGTACCGGCACCGAATACGCCCTTGATCCAAAAGCTCTCCACTTTGTAGCGCAAATAGGCTTTGTATTTTTGCAACTGGGGATCAAGGTTCTGTTGTGGCAGATCCGGCGATAATGATTCAAGCGTACCCTCTCGGGATTGAGAGCGAGTAACCCTGGCGTGAACGTCCCCAAGCTGCAACAAGCTCAGCGATGCACTTTCATCGCGATACAGGCGCTCAATACGTTCTTTTTCGCGCAGTGCCCACTTGATCGCCAAGCGATCCTCGCCACGCGCCTCCAGGGTTTGAAGGCGCTCGTTTAACAACTTGGCCATGTGGAAAAAGAGTTCGCAACGCGCATTGGCAAACCACTCTCGCACCGGCTGATCATCCATACGCAATTCTTCAAACGCCAAACCTGCGCACAACTCCAGCCATTGCGGCAGATTTTGATCGTTCAGTCGGGTGATGGCGCGCAGCTCGCTGATATCGGAGGTGGTTGATTCGGTGTTGATCCGAATAAAACGGCGATCAGAAATAATCAGCTTATCGACCTCATCCCCCGCCAGCTGGCGCAACTTGGCCAGGGCCTGGCGCAGGGATGTGAGTGCATTTTCCTCCGCGTGACGACTCCAGATAAGGCGCGCCAATTCGCGTCGCTCCATGGGTTCGCCGCTGCGAAAGGCGAGCGCCGCCAGCAGCAGTTGCAGCTTTTTAGCGGGTAGATCCACAACCTGATGCCGGGGATTGATCAAGGCAAAGGGCCCCATCAACTTCAAATAGAAACCTGCCTGCGCCTGGGTACCGGGGAAGCTGTAGCCAATATTCATTTTTTTACGACCATTTTTCACACCTTGAAAGAAGCCGTCGATTCTTCTGGCGAATCGACAATTTTTATATATACCAATACTTTCTTATTTAAAATTATGCTATTCGATGGGCCAAGGTCGGATGGCAACGCAATCATACTCAAATTTCGCCGAAATAGCGCAATAAATTGGATGAGCGGCACAGCTCGACAGATCCCCGGCCTAAGCCTTTGGGATGCTATTAGCTGACTATTCCGGGAATCAATCCACTCGAACACCTCAGGCGCACCAAAAACGCCAACCAATCCACACCCCACTCGCTATTCACGCAAGTTTCACGCCCCCTCGAAGTGGGCTTCTTGTTTCGCTTCGGCTGATCGTTCTGAAATGAATTCCACATAACCCAAGACTCCTCCGGTGCTCGCCACGGGCGCCGCAGATGTTTTTGGGGTGAATTTTTGAAGACTTGCCAACTGAGGCTTATCACTATGAAGGACTTGCAGACCATCGCCGCGATCCTGCTCAGCAGCCTGCTGCTGAGTGCCTGTGGCGGCGCGGCAACGGATACCGATGCCAATCAACCGGGTAACGCCGCCGCGAGCAGCTCCCAAACCTCCACCAGTTCTGCCAGTTCGACCAGGCAGACCAGTTCGACCGGCCAGACCAGTTCAACCAGACAGACCAGCTCGACCGGGCAGAGCAGCCAGTCCAGCGCGCACTCCCTGAGCAGCTCCTCCGCCCTCAGCTCCGCTGAGTCCAGCAGCTCTCCCGGAGCGAGCAGTTCTTTTGCGTCAAGCAGCTCTTTTGCGTCAAGCAGCTCTTTTGCATCAAGTAGCTCTTTTGCATCAAGTAGCTCTTTTGCATCAAGCAGTGCTTTGGGGGAAAGCAGCAGCTCTCCTGGGTCAACCAGTT
>CBFGWO010000129.1:0-9522 GCA_965652595.1 uncultured Cellvibrio sp.
ATTCGCGCCACCTTGCGTCTCTCTTCCAGACTGGTGTCCAGATTGTGAAGGCGGGTTTCTGCGGTTACGTCTTCCGCGTCTTCGCGCAGCTTGCGATCACTGTAGTGCACCTGGCCGTTTTCATCGACCCAACGATAAACCTCCGCGTGTGCGAGACAGGTTGTGCACAGTATCCCGATCAATAACCAGAAGCGCATCAGTCTTCTCCTTGTATACGTTGAAACCGATGAATTTGTCGCCGCTCCTTTTTGTTGGGGCGGTGATCGCTGATGATGTAGTTGGCTAAGCCAGCTTTACGCTCAGCGGCGCGTTTCTCGCGCTGCGCAAGGCTTGCGTCTGTTTCGCGGTAGAGCAATGCCGCTTCGGGTGCACCGCGCCGCTGTTCGGACAGGCCAGTAACCACAACCGCTTTTTCTTCCAGCCCCTGGCGTATATTCAGTTCCAGGCCCAGAGTGATTTCCTTGCTCGCCTTGATGCGCTGGCCGTCGCAGTGAATCTTGCCACCTTCAATCGCCTGTTTGGCCAGGCTGCGGGTTTTGAAAAAGCGCGCCGCCCAAAGCCATTTGTCGATACGCACCTTGGTTAGGTCGGGGCGCTTATCCTGGGACATTGATTAACACCGGTGGTGGCATGATTTCATCAAAATGATGAATCGCGGGATAGTCGAGCACCTTGCGTTCTTGCTGACTATCCGGTTGGTGAATACACAGCAAATGACCTATGCCGAACTGGCGCGCCGATTCGAGAATGCGCACCGTATCATCCACAAACAGGGTTCGTGCAGGATCGAATTTTTCCCGCGCTTGCAATTCGCGCCAAAAAGCCTGGGCTTCTTTGGGTTGCTGAAATTCGTGGGAAGACACCACAATATCCAGCCAGCGGTCGATAGCGGTTACATCAAGCTTCAGTGACAGACTCTTAGGATGAGCGTTGGTGACCAGCAACAATTTTTTGTTGTGGTCGCGCAGGCGGCGCAAAAAAGTCTCTACATGGGGGCGCACCTGAATTTTGTGGCGCACCTCTTCTTTGAGTTGGCGAATATCCAGCTTGAGTGCCTCGGACCAAAAATCCAGGCAGTACCACTGCAAGGTGCCCTCATGGGCGCGAATATGGCGGTAGAGATTGTCGGTGGCGGTTTCGAGATCCAGTTGGTGGATTTCTGCGTAACGTTTGGGCAGGTGTTGCAGCCAGAAATAGTTGTCGAAATGGAGGTCCAGCAGGGTACCATCCATATCCAGCAATACAGTATCTATAGCATTCCAGTCGATCATAAGCCTGGTTCGAATTCGTAAAAAGGAGGGCAGTATGCCGCCAAAACCCGAGATATTAAAGCGCCAGACGGTCGCGCGCAGCCGCTTGTTTCGCGCCGATGAGCTGCACCTGCGCTTCAGTAACGGTGAGGAGCGTATCTACGAAAAGCTCTGTAGCGGCGGCCCTGGGGCGGTGCTTATTGTACCTCTGTTGGATGACGAAACCGTGCTTTTGGTGCGCGAATACGCCGCCGGTATTGAGGATTACCATCTGGCGCTGCCCAAGGGTGCAGTGGATAAGGGTGAGCAGTTGCTGGCAGCGGCCAACCGCGAACTTAAGGAAGAGGTGGGCTATGGCGCGCGGGAGCTGACCTTTCTCAAGCGGGTCAATCTCTCGCCCGCCTATATGGAGCACGGGATTAATATCATCCTGGCGCGGGATCTCTATCCCGAGCGGCTGCCGGGAGACGAGCCTGAACCTATTGAGGTAGTCCCTTTTCCTTTGGCAGACATTAATGCATTGATCGCGCGTGACGATGTGTGCGAAGGGCGCACAATTGCTGCCCTGTTTATGGCGCGGGAGTGGCTGAAAGTCCATGGTCGACAGTCTCTTTAGTCTCACTGGCGCAACGCCATTGCTGAACCTCGCCCGCACGGCCGGTGAGGCTATTGTAAAAATCTACAATGCCCCTGAGCTTCACGCGGTGGAAACCAAGGCGGATGACTCGCCGCTGACCAAGGCGGATCTGGCGGCGCACCAATGTTTGAGTGAAGGTTTGATCGCCATTGCCGACTTGCCGGTAATGTCGGAGGAGTCAGCACTCCCTGCATTTGCCATCAGACGTCAGTGGCAACGCTACTGGTTGATTGATCCACTGGATGGCACCAAGGAATTTTTGCAGCGCAACGGCGAGTTCACCGTGAACATTGCCTTGATAGATTCAGGCAAGCCGGTGTTGGGCATTGTGCATGTGCCAGTGACAGGCATTAGCTATTTGGGGCTCAATTCTCCCGACTTTCCAGTGGCGGCCTGGAAGCTTTTTGCAGGTGCAAAACCGCAATTGCTCAGGGTTAGCGCCATCAGTAAACAAGAGCCCCTGCGTTGCCTCAATAGTCATCGCCATTCCAGTGCCGCACAGGAAATTTTTTTAAAAAATCTTGCGCACATTTGGTGCCCGGGTGTGAGCAAAACAAACCTTGGCAGCTCATTAAAGTTTTGTCGGGTCGCGGAAGGCCTTGCAGATATTTATCCGCGCCTGGCACCCACCAGCGAATGGGACACGGCAGCGGCACAGGCAGTGCTGGAGGCTGCCGGTGGCGCAGTGGTTGATGCGTTGGCGTTAGATCAGGGCCACTATTTGCCCCTGCGTTATAACCAGCGCGAATCGGTGCTCAATCCCTGGTTTTATGCGCTGGGTGATCGTCAGGTTGATTGGGTGGCGCTATTGCAAGCGGCGCGAGACCTGTAAAGATTTTCGGCAATTTGGGCTTGTTATCGCCGGTTGTTTTAACAAGAGGCAAATCTCTGGTTGCAAGCGACAAAAGAATCTATGAAGTCTGCGGAAATCCACAAAAGTGTCTTCGGGTTTGGGCTATGCTTGGCGAACACGGATTCAAAGGAGCATAACCATGAGTAAACCGTCAAAAGCCATGGCAGTGGGTGTAGATGTCAACACAGAGCGTACACAACAGCTGCGCGATAAATTGGTCGCTGAAATTACAGAGTACGAGCGTCAACAGGCGGCACTTAAGTTGAATGGCAATCAAGTCAACTTCAGCATGATTCAAACCTACAAGGAATTGATTCACGCGCGCCGCGAAATGCTTGAGCGTTTGCCCCCGCGTTATTGATCTCCCCCAATGCAATTTCAGACCCCGGCAAACCGGGGTCTCCCCTCCTTGTATACAAGTTGTTGTCTCGCCTTGGAATCCGCTGGTAGACTCGCGGCATATTAAGAACAACGATTGGCCCATTGCTATGACCCAACGACTGTTGATGCCGGGCATTTTTGTCCTGAGCCTGCTGCTACCTGCATGTTCCGTTTTTGTTCCTGTCCAGAGCGCACAGCCAATTGATCGATTGGCATTGGTCAGTCGCCATCACCCGCAACTCACCCAGGTTAATCCCCAAACGCCCTTTAGTCTTGGCAATGGCCGTTTTGCCTTTACCGCTGATGTGACTGGCTTGCAGAGCCTGCCCGAGCGCTACTTCGCCGAGGGCATTCCCTTGGAAACCAAGGCGCGCTGGGCCTGGCACTCCCGTGCCAATCCCGAGGGCTATAGCCTGGACGATGCCATGGAATCCTATCCCGCTTACGGCCGGACGGTGGATTTTCCTACTCGCATGGACTCCCCCGCCGCTCAGTGGCTGCGCCAAAATCCCCACGACCTTCCTCTGGCCAGCCTGGGGTTTGTGCTTGATGGCTCGGCGTTTAACCCGGAAGACCTCCGCGAAATAGACCAAGAGTTGAACCTGTGGCAGGGCCAGTTACACAGCCGCTTTCAACTGGCCGGTCGGCCGGTAGCCGTGACCAGCCTGGTTGATCCCGAGCAGGATCAGCTGGCAGTCTCCATTAACTCACCGCTCCTGGCCGGTAAGCGACTTGCCTTGCGGCTCGCCTTCCCCCGGGGCTATGACCCACTGGTAAAAAACACGCCGCCCATCGTCTGGAATGCGGACACAGAGCATCAGACGGCGTTGATGGAAGTGGCAGAGGGCTATGCGCTCTTTCGACGCCGCATTGACGACAGCCAACACTTTGTCACCCTCCGCTGGCGCGGGCAGGCGCATTTGCAAAGGTTGAGTGAACACGATTATCGGCTCTTGCCCCAGGAGGAGGCGTTACAGGTGTTCCTCCTGTTTACGCAAGAGCAACCCCCGCGCCTAGCGACCCCTGACTATGCCCAGTTGCAAGCCCGCAGCGCCGCTCACTGGGCCGACTTTTGGCGCGCCAGTGCGGCGGTGGATTTCAGTGGCAGCAGCCACCCTTTGGCACCTGAGCTGGAGCGGCGCATCATCCTGTCGCGCTACCTGCTGGCGATACAGGCGCGTAGCGACCAGCCCGCCCAGGAAACCGGCCTGACCAACAGCTCCTGGTTTGGTAAGCACCACAGTGAAATGGCCTGGTGGCACTCGGCCCACTGGGCGCTCTGGGGGCAGCCGGAGGAGCTGGCGCGGATGCTCGACTGGTACAGCGCCCAACTGGATTCCGCCCGCGCTCTGGCGGCGTCGCGCGGATTGAAAGGTGCCCGCTGGGCCAAGATGGTGGGCCCCGACAACCGCGAAAGCCCCGGCGGCAACCCGCTGATTATCTGGAACCAGCCGCAACCGATTCATCTGGCAGAGCTGCTTTACCAAAGCTCCGGGGAGCAAGCCGCGCTACTTGGCCGCTACGCCCAACTGGTAGAGGAAAGCGCGGATGCCTTGGCCAGTATGCTGGTGTGGGAGGAGGACAAGCAGCGCTACTCACTCGCCTCGCCCATCTGGATCGCTCAGGAAATCTACGATCCGCGCCTGACCTATAACCCTGGCTTCGAGTTGGCCTATTGGCGTGAGGGGCTGGTTCTGGCTCAGCGCTGGCGGGAGCGGCAGGGCAAGGCGCGACGGGCCGATTGGCAAGCGCGCATCGACCAACTGGCGCCCCTGCCTGAAAAAGACGGCAAGTACGTCGCCATAGCATCCATCCCCGACACCTTTGATAAGCGCGCCAGTCGCCGGGATCATCCCAGTATGCTGGCCTCCTGGGGGTTGCTGGCGGACCCGCGCGTCGAGCCAAAAAAAATGAACGCCACTTTGGATGCGGTGCTCGCCAGTTGGGACTGGGAAGCGCAAATTTGGGGCTGGGATTATCCCATGATCGCCATAACGGCAGCGCGCCTGGATCGCCCCAAAACGGCGGTTGAGGTGCTGCTGGCGGACTCGGTGCACAACCAATACCTACCCAACGGCCATGTACCCCAGCCGGGCTCGGAGTTGCGGGTCTACCTGCCCGCCAACGGCGCGCTGCTCTCGGCGGTGGCCATGATGCTGGGCGGTTGGTCAGGCGCGCCGGAGCGACCCTGGCCCGGCTTTCCGGATGACGGCCAGTGGCAAATCAAAGCCGAGGGTTTTACCCGTTTCCCCTAACTTTTCAGAACAGCAAACCACACCACAGCAACGGAGCTGAGTATGCGAGCCAAACCAACCGGCCTGATGGCAGGCGTGTTTCTTTTACTGTGTTCAACATCCTCGCTGCTGATCGCCAGCCCCTTGATGCTGGAATCCCAGGGCGCCCAATTGCGTGTCGATGACAAGAGCATTGAGTTGCGCAAGGGCAGGCAAACCCTGCTCAAACTCACGGACATCGCTTACAACTTTGAGCCTGTGCCCGAATGGCAGCCGGAGCGCATCGGTGACGCAATTGTTTTACGTGCCCAGTTGCCCGCCTCGGTAGATTTTTATCGCGTGCAGGAGGATCAAACACCGCGTCAGCTGGAACTGCGCATCACCGCCGTTGAGGGCGGTTTTCGGGTTTATGCCGCGCCGGACTGGGGCCGCCAGGTCACACTCAAGTTCGCGCACCTGGGCGATCACTTTTTTGGACTCTCGGCGCCGCTACAGCCGGATAATCGTTTGTCGCCCGACCTTACCGGCACGCACATTTCTGTGGACGTGAACAGCGAAGAGGCCGCCTGGCGCGAAAACTACGCCACCGCCTACTCGGCGTTTTTTATGTCGAGCTTTGGCTATGGCAGCTATTTTGATAGCTACGCCCGTGGCCAGTACCAGTTTGCGATCAACGGCCAAAACCAGATTCATCACGACACAGGCACCCTCGATTGGTATGTGTTTGTGGGTGACGATGGCGTAGACATTCATCGCCATTATTTTGCGCTGATCGGCAAGCCCAAGTCCGTACCCGCCTGGGGGCTGGGGCCTATTGGTTGGCGCGATCAAAACGACGGCGGCGCGCCGGAAATTGTTGACGATATGGAGCGCATGAATCAGTTAAAAATTCCTTTTACCAGCTGGTTTGTAGATCGCCCCTACAGTGACGGTGCCCATGCCTGGTCGCAAATGAACTTTCGCACGGATTTTGCCGACCCCCAAACCTGGATTAAAAAATTGCGCGAGCAATTTGGTGTGGAGTTTATGACCTGGGTGGCCACCTCCACCTTTGGTGATGCGCGTTTTGAAAAACACCTGGCCGGTGAATTTACTTACCTCGACCTGAGTCATAAACCCTCGGTTGAAGCCTATCAACAAGCGCTCAAAAACAACCAGCATAGCTACGGTGTCAAAGGTCACAAAATTGATCGTGGTGACGAAGGCTTTCCGGCATTTGAAAAATGGCACGATGGCACGCCCTTGGCGGAGCGGCGCAACAAATATGTGCAGTTGATGGCCAAAATTCACCATCAAGCCTTGCAGGATGCTTTTGGTGAAGACCAGCTCACCTTTGCCCGCGCAGCCTACCAGCGTACCCAGCCCTATTTAAGCGGGATCTGGGGCGGCGATCCGCGTACCACCTGGGATGGCATGCAAGCCAATTTTGCCAACGCCATGCGCAGCAGTTTTATGGGCTTTCCGGTGTGGGGTACAGATGTAGGTGGCTATCAGGGCGAGGGTTTTATTGCCGAGGATCTTTACCTGCGCTGGATGCAAGCGGGCAGTATGACCGGCCTGTTTGAAATCAAACTTGATGGCGCCGGTGGCGATGGCCGCGATCGTATGCCCTGGCAGTACGACGAAAAATTCCAGCAGCGTTTTCGCGCTATCAACCAGGATCGGATGCGGTTTATCCCTTATCTTTACTCGCTGGCCAACACCAGTGCGCAGGTGGGGGTGATGATGCAACCCATGGCCTATCGCCATTTGCAGGATAAAAACACCTACGCGATCTGGGATCAGTTTTATCTGGGCGATGCGCTTTTGGTTGCACCGGTATTTGATGAAAAACTCAGCCGCCGCGTGTACCTGCCCAAGGGTGAGTGGCGCGATCTGGAGGCTATGGGGCAAGTAATCAAGGGCGGTCGCTGGATTCAGGTGGAGGCAGATCTCGACAAGCTGCCGCGCTATGTCAAAGCCAATTCGATTTATGTAACGGGGAATCTCTATCGCGGCAATGATCGCCTCTGGGCAAATGAGCCTGCGCTTTTGACCATTCACGCCTATCCGGGTGCGGCAGGTGAGCGTGTGGAATTTCTCTACGCAGATTTGCTGGATAAAGGCCAGATTAAATCCTTGCAGCTGGTGCGCGATAACAAAATCATTCGCTTTAGCAGTCCAGCGCTGGCGTCAGCTGCCGAACTGCAATTGGTCATGGCCCGCACGCCCAAATCCGTCAGGCTTAACGGTCAAGTACAAACTGTGAATTTTGATGTGGAGCAACAGCAGCTGCGGGTGACCTTGCCCCAGGGTGAGACGGTAGAGCTTGAGATCCGCTAATAAGTCATAGCGCTCGCGCGGTAAACCAACCCAGTCCGCCATCATCCAGCGCCTTGTGTGTCAGCCACTGGCTGAGCGCAGGCACTGGCATGGGTCGACAGATAAAGTAACCCTGAATCTGATCGCAACCCAGAGCGCGCAAGGCGTCGCACTGGGCGGCGTCTTCGGCACCTTCTGCCACCACCAGCAATCCCAGTGCGCGAGCAATCGACACCACGCCTTGAACAATGGCTTGATCGACGCTGCTGGTGCGTACCTCACTGACAAAACTGCGATCAATTTTGATGATGTCCAGTGGCAATCGCTTGAGGTAGGTGAGCGAGGCATAGCCAGTGCCAAAATCATCGATCGCCATGCGCACATCCAGGGCGCGACAACCGAGCATAATGCGTTTGGCCCGCTCCAGATCCTCGAGCATGGCGGTTTCGGTAATTTCGATAATCAGTGCTTTGCCCAGGCTCGGGTGGGCGCCACACAGGTGCTGCAATTCAATCAGGAAAGACGGGTGTAAAAAATGACGCGCCGAAATATTGATATGCACATCTGCCACCAGCCCTTGGTTTTGCCAGGCTAAAATCTGCCGCGTGGCTTCGCGCAAAACCCAAGTACCCAAACGATTTTGAATATCGCCGCGGGCACTTTCGATCGCAGCAATAATCGGCCCGGCACTGATAATGTCACTGTCGCTTTTATGCCAGCGCAACAGCGCCTCAAAGCCGATCACCTCGTCTGAGGTTAGATTGACGATGGGCTGATACCAGAGTTGCAATTCATCGCGATCCAGTGCGCCTTCTATGTCAACAATGGAAACCTGGCTCTCGTCGCGCAGCCCGGTAACGCGGGAGGCACGTTGAAACCTATCACCACCGCAAAGCTTGGCGCTGTACATGGCGGCGTCAGCTTTGCGCAAGAGTTGCATGGCTTCGTTGCCATCGCTGGGAGCGAGTGCCACGCCTATGCTACCGCTCAGTCGTCCGCGCTTGCGCCCGGCACCGAAATGAATATGCAGCGCTTGCAAAAAACGCTGCGCCAATGTGTCCACACAGGATTCGGTGCACTCGGCAATCACTAAAAATTCATCGCCCCCCAGTCGGCCAATGCAATCACCCTTGCGAATCACATCCTTCAGACGATTGGCGGCGTCGCGCAGCAAACAGTCACCCAGTTCGTGCCCCCAGTGATCGTTGGCACTCTTCAAGCCGTCGATATCGATAAAAAACAGCGCGACCGAAGTTTGCTGGTGGCGCCAGCGCGCCAGGTATTCATCCAGCTGCGCCATAATGCCGTGACGATTGTAAAGGCCGGTGAGCGGGTCTGTATCGGCCAGGGCACGCAAGCGGGACTCGAGTTTTTCGCGATAGCAAGCCACCGCCACTTGATTGGCAATACGCTCCGCCAAGGCCAGGGTGCGCGGGCTCACCTGGGGATTGCGCTCATCAAACCAGGAAGAGGCAAGAACACCGATCACGCGCTCGCCGTTCATGAGCGGAATAATCAAATTGGCGCGCAGCCCGGCCTGGATCAGGGCTGGCATGGCATCCGGGTCCTGAGAATAGTCCTCCACAAAAATACTTTGCCGCGCGCGCAGGGTGCGCCCAGCCACGCCCTCGCTGGACGGAAAGCGCATGCCGCGAAAATGGCTGAGCAATGTTTCCCGCTCACCTTCAAATAACTTGTACTCAAAAAAATCGCCGCTCTCGTCCAGCAGTATCAAGGCGGTGCCATCGGCATCAAGAATATGCTGCACGGCAGTCGCCGCCTTTTTAAAAAACAGCGAAAAATCCGCGTCCAGTGTCAGCGCATCCAAAGCCGTCATCAGCGACGGCAAAGAATTTTCGCTCACCA
>CBFGWO010000130.1:0-9295 GCA_965652595.1 uncultured Cellvibrio sp.
ATTAAGCACGTGTTTATTGAATCCGAGGGCACGGATCACGAGTGGCAAACCTGGAGAAGAAATCTTCATGATTTTGCCCAGAGGTTGTTTAAATAAAACCCCAAACACACTGCCCGCGCCACCACAAAGCCAATAAACGCGCACCAAAGCCCGGTGTTGCCGTAGGCGCCCGCCCACCACCAGGCGAGCAACAAAAAAATCGCCAGTGATAAAACGCCCGCGTTACGCAGCGGGCGACTGCGGGTAGCGCCGATAAAAATGCCGTCCAGTTGAAAGGCGGCAAAGGCCAGCAACACGTAAATGGCCGCATAGGGCAAATACTGCAACGCCTGGTTTTGCACCTCGGCCAGCGGTGTGAGCGCGGCTATGGCAAAGGGCCCGGCGAACAGCAGCAATAGCATCAGGCCAAAGGCGTTGGCGGCGGCGATCTGGGTGGAAACTCGTACCACCCGGTCGAACAAATCCCGCCGCTTGGCGCCCAGGGCGCGGCCCACCAGGGATTCGAGCGCGAAGGCGTAGCCATCGAGAAAAAAGGCCGAGAAAGAAATAAATTGCAGCAGTATGTGGTTGGCGGCGAGGGTGATGTCGCCAAAGCGCGCGCCCTGGTTTACAAACCAGGCAAAGCCCAGTAGCAGGCTGAGGGTGCGCCAAAAAATGTCGGCGTTGACTTTGAGCGTGTTGAAAAACGCTTGGCCTTGTAGCAGTTCCCGGCGCGAACAAAAAGCTTCGCCAGCGGCGGGTTTGAGTTGTCGCCACACCAGCCAGAGGCCCGCGCCCAGGCAGGTCCATTCCGCGATGGCGGTGCCCAGGGCTATGCCGCTCACGCCCCAGCCAAAGCCCACCACGAAGAGCACATCCAATATCAGGTTGACGCCGTTGAGCAGCAGTTGCAGCCATAAAAGTTGCCGCGTTTTGCCCAGGCCAATGAGCGTGCCCATAAGCGCGTAGTTGGCCAGGCAGGCGGGTGCGCCCCAAATACGCAGCGCCCAATAGCTGGCGAGCCCGGCTTCCACTTCGGCGCTGCCATCGAGCAGTTGCAGTGCCAGCCACAAGAGCGGCTGTTGTAACAGCAGCAGCGCTAAGCCAATCAAGCCGCCGAGTAAAAAGGCGCGCCCAAACGCAAGGCGCACTTGCGGCCAGTCGCCCGCGCCTGCCGCCTGGGCAGTAAAGCCGCTGGTGCCCATGCGCAAAAAACCAAAGCTCCAATACACAAAGCTGAACACCAGCGCGCCCAGCGCAATGGCGCCCAGATCGGCGGCTGTGCCCGTGTGGCCGATCACGGCGGTGTCGGTCAGGCCCAGCAGGGGCACAGCCGCGTTGGCGAGGATGATGGGAACGGCCAAGCGAAAAATATCGACGTGCCGAGTAGGTAAATGAAGGCTTGTCATGAGCGGGGCTTAGCCTTTGCGGGTGGGCTGCAATTAGAATGGCGCAGCTTACTCAATTTTTTGGAAACACACTGCATGACCACTGAGGCAAAACCCTTGGATCTGTCTCCGGCTGAGCCGGCCACGCGCCGCTCGGCCTTTGCCTTTTGGTTGAAGCTGGGGTTTATCAGTTTTGGTGGCCCGGCGGGGCAGATCGCCATCATGCATCAGGAGTTGGTGGAGCGCCGCCGTTGGTTGAGCGAGCAGCGATTTTTGCACGCGCTCAATTACTGCATGCTGCTGCCGGGGCCGGAGGCGCAGCAGCTGGCGACCTATATCGGCTGGCTGCTGCATCGCACCTGGGGCGGTTTGGTGGCGGGCCTGCTGTTTATTTTGCTCTCGCTGTTTTTGTTGATGGCGCTGGGCTGGGTGTACCTGGCCTTTGGCCAAGTGGCCTGGGTGGTGGCGATTTTTTACGGCATTAAACCGGCGGTTACCGCCATTGTGCTGCAAGCGGCCTATCGCATGGGTGGCCGCACCCTGCACAACCCGCTGCTGTGGGCCATTGCCATTGCGGCCTTTGTGGCGATTTTTGTGTTCCACCTGCCGTTTCCGTTGATCGTCCTGTCGGCGGCGCTGTTGGGTTATCTCGGTGGCCGCTGGTTGCCGGGGCGCTTTGGCGGTGGTGAGAGGCATAACACGAGCGCCAAGTCCTACGGCCCCGCGCTGATTGATGACCACACACCAACGCCGGAGCATGCGCGCTTTCGCTGGTCGCGTTTCACGGGGATATTGCTGGTGGGCGCCCTCTGCTGGCTGTTACCCATGGCGGTGTTGCTAGGGGTGTATGGCTGGACCCATCCGTTTACGCAAATGTCCTGGTTTTTTACCAAGGCGGCACTGCTTACCTTTGGCGGTGCCTATGCGGTTTTGCCCTATGTCTACCAGGGCGCCGTTTCTCATTTTGGCTGGGTGACGCCAGCGCAGATGATCGACGGCCTGGCGCTTGGGGAATCCACTCCCGGGCCGTTGATTATGGTGGTGGTGTTTGTGGCCTTTCTCGGCGGCGTAAGCCAGGCGCCCTGGGGCGCAGAGGCGGCGTACGGTGCGGGCGTGCTGGCAGCGCTGCTGGTGTGCTGGTTTACCTTTTTGCCCTCGTTTGTGTTTATTTTTGCGGGTGCGCCCTTTATCGAAACCACCCACAAAAACCTCAGCTTCAAGGCGCCTCTGGCGGGTATCACGGCGGCGGTGGTGGGCGTCATCGTCAACCTCGCGCTCTTTTTCGCTTGGCACATCTTCTGGCCAACAGGCTTCGCCGGAGGCCTGGACTGGCCATCCCTCGCCATCGCCTTGGCCGCTGGCCTGGCGCTACTGGTGCTTAAACAGGGCGTGATGCGCGTGCTGGCAGGCGCAGCGGCGGCGGGTTTGCTGGTGGAGCTGGTGGTTCGGCCGATGGTGGGTTAGCAGCCCGTCCTTGGTGTAGGGCCTACTGGAAAAAATCCATCTGCCCCTGAGAGCGGGTTTTGGCGGGCACTACCTGCGGGCGGCGGAATTGGCTGGCGTCCAGCCCGCGAAAGCGGCCGCTGCGGTTGATGCCCAGGCGGGCGCAGGCCTTTTGAAAGCGTTGGCGGATCAGATCTGCCCAAACCCCCTCCCCCTTCATGCGCGACGCAAAATTAGCGTCGTAATCCTTGCCGCCACGCATATCGCGGATGCGGTTCATCACCCGCTCTGCCCGCTCCGGAAAATGCACCTCCAGCCATTCCTGAAACAGCGGGTTTAGTTCCCAGGGCAGGCGCAGCACTGTGTAGCCAGCGCCAGTGGCGCCTGCGTCGGCGGCGGCCGCGAGCACCTTTTCCAGCTCCTGTTCGGTGATAAAGGGAATGACCGGCGCCACGCTTACCGCCACCGGGATGCCCGCGTCGGCCAAGCGGCGGATGGTTTCCAGGCGACGACTAGGGGAGACGGCGCGGGGTTCCAGATGGCGGCTGAGTTGATGGTCGAGGGTGGTGAGGGTGATGCAGGCCACCGCCAGCTGCTGTTCGGCCATGGGCGCGATCAGGTCAATATCCCGCTCAATCAACGACGATTTGCTGATTAACCCTACCGGATGCCGACATTCGTGCAGTATTTCCAGCAGTTGGCGGGTGAGCTGGTAGTGGCGTTCGCAGGGCTGGTAAGCATCAGTGTTAACCCCCAAGGCGATAGCGCTGGGGGTGTACCTAGGGTTGGCCAGCTCGCGCCGCAGAAGTTCGGGGGCATTGGTTTTGGCGTAGAGCCGGGTTTCAAAATCAAGCCCCGGCGACAGCCCGAGGTAGGAGTGGGTGGGCCGGGCAAAGCAATAGATACAGCCGTGCTCGCAGCCGCGATAGGGGTTGATGGAGAGTTCGAAGGGTAAGTCGGGGGATTGGTTGCGGTTGATCAGGCTTTTGGCCAGCTCCTGAGTGACCAGAGTTTGGACTGCCAGGGGTGGATCTATTTCGTCCGGGTCTTGCCACCAGCCGTCGTCGACCCTCTCGCTAAGCTGGGTTTCGAAGCGCCCGCTGAGGTTGGTGATGGCGCCCCGGCCTTTTTGCGCCCGCTTGGGAGGATGGATGAGCTCAGGCTCGTCGATCAGGTGATCCTGGTCTTGGTCGCTGGCGGTGAGATCGTCTGGCGGCATGGCATCAGCCTTTACTGTATTAATGTACAGTATTTTGGGCGGATGGCTCGCGTCTGGCAAGTGCTGTTTTGTAAGTGTGTCGTTTTAAAGACTAGTGTCAGATTTGGTCGAGAAAGGCCTGCATACTGGCCAGGGTCTGGGGGTTATCAAACAGGTTGTTATGGCCTACCCCTGGCAGACGCACCAGCTGCTTGGCGCCTGCCAGAGCCGCAAAGGTTGCGAGCGAATGTTCGGGGTTAATAACCCTGTCTTGCTCGGCAATCAACACCAGGCTGGGGGCCTGAATCTGGGGTGCCATGGCATGCAGGTCAAGGGGGTGGCGAATCAGCAGGCCCACCGGCAAAAAAGGATAGGTGCGCTGGCCGCTGGCTTTAGCGCTTTTGAGCGGTGTGAGCAGTATCAGCCCTTGCAGGTTGCGCTGGCTGGCGACGTGTCCAGCCATGGCCGAACCCAGGCTGCGGCCGATTACCACAAACTCACCTTGGGGGTGTTCTGTGGCGAGCTGGTCAAAAATTGCCAGGGCGTCGGCAAATAACGCTGCTTGCGAAGGCTTACCTTGGCTTTGGCCGTAGCCGCGATAGTTAAAGGTGTAGGCGTGTTCGGCGCCCAGGCTGTCGAGCATGGGCAGCGCGGTAACGTTATCTTCCGCGTTGCCGCCAAAGTAGAGCAGCACTTGTTGCGGGCGCCCTTGGGGGTTGCGCCTGTGCCAGCCTTGCAGCCGGATACCCTCTCGCTCAAGTGAGTGTTCACTGTTGTGGTAACGGTAATAAACCCCGGCGCTGGAATCAGCACCGGGAAAAAGCAGTTGGTCTTGCAGGAGGTACATCAACAAACAAATACCGGCGTAAATAAATAGCCAGGGGAGGAGCCGCTGTGAGAGTTTGCGAAGAGTCAATGTCAGGCAGACAGGGCTTGGGGCCAATGGCTGTGGTGAATTGCGTGACGCAAACGTGCTTCGAGCGCATTCGCGAGCGCCGGTGCATCTTGAGGAGGAATAAGCTGTACTTTGTTGCCGTAGGCGCCAGGTGCCATATCGCTGTGGTTAATGACCAGTAACTCGCAACCGGCTGCCAAAGCCTTGTTGATCAAAGCGCTGCCAGTATCCAGATAGGAAACTACGCAAATTTTGTGTTCGCACATTTGCTGCAAGCTGGGTTCTGCTGTGTCTATCCAGCGGATTTGCTGTTGCAAACCCAGGGCTTGGGCCAAGTCTTTTGTGCTGGAGATAACCCGCGCCTGACCGGTGCTCGCTACAGTGAACGGCGCGAAAATGGCACGGGCATAAAGAATGGCGGCAGCGTGAATCAGTTCACGTTGATTAGTGCGACGGGAAAATTCCGCGGCAAATAACACCGAGGGCATTGTTGCTCCCGCTGTGTAAGTGGGATGCGAGAGTCCTTGAGCTGACAACATGAGTAAACCTCCTTAGCTTTCGCAAAACGTGCCCACTATACCGAAATGGCTACGCAAAAACTGTAGGAATTTGTAGGCATGGTAAAAACCCCATTGCTGATAGAATCCTCGCCTTTGCGTGAATCCAGAATTTATCTACCAAGAGTCGAACCTATGCGCGGCAGCCACAAAGAAGCCTTTATGCCCCCGCCTGATCCTGGTGCACCGCGAGCCAGCCTGGTGCAATCCTTTCAATTTTTTGCGCCCTATTTGTGGGAGTTTAAAGGGCGGGTGCTCTTGGCGTTGGCGGCGCTTTTTGCAGCCAAAGGTGCCAGTCTGTTGATGCCTTGGGCGCTTAAACACATCATCGATGGCGTGGACCGCAACCTGCAACCGGCGCTGGTGCTGCCTATCGCCTTTATTCTTTTTTATGGCGCGCTACGCTTTGGGGGTGTGTTTCTCGGTGAGTTGCGCGACGCGCTGTTCAGTCGCGTGACCGAACACGTGATGCGCAAAATGAGCCTGCGCGTGTTCGAGCACTTGCATCGATTGGACTTGGCCTTTCATCTGGAGCGGCAAACCGGCGGCATCAGCCGCGACCTGGAAAGAGGCACCAGCGCCATCAGCACCCTGATGCGCTTTTTGATTTTTAATATAGTGCCCACCCTGTTTGAAATCATGATGGTGGCGGTAATTTTTGTTGCACTTTTTTCCTGGTGGTACGCGGTGATTACCTTGATTGCAGTGTTGGTGTATATCGCCTTCACCGTGATCGCTACCGAATGGCGCAACCGCTTTGTGCGCGCCGCCAATCAAGCGGATTCATCGACCAACACCCGCGCGGTGGACAGCCTGATCAACTACGAAACCGTTAAATACTTTAATAACGAACAGTTTGAAGCAAAAACCTACGACGAATTTCTTGCGCAATGGGAAAGTGCCAAGTTAAAAAATCGCCTGTCATTGCTGGCACTTAATTCCGGTCAAGCATTGATTATCGCGATGGCCATCACCGCCATGATGTGGTTGGCTGCGGAGGGTGTTATGCAAGGACAAATGACCTTGGGTGATCTGGCAATGATCAACGCCTATATGATCCAACTGTTTATTCCGCTCAATTTTCTGGGTTTTGTTTACCGCGAAATGCGCCGCTCACTTACGGATCTGGAAAATATGCTGGTGTTACTCAAACGTCAGCCATTGATCGAAGATGCTGCTGATGCTCAACCGTTGAAATTTGAACGAGGCGATATTCGTTTTGAGCAGGTGGAATTTTCCTACGGTGGCCCGCGAAAAATTTTGCGCGGTTTGGATATTGTGATTGCCGCTGGCAGCCGGGTGGCGATAGTGGGAGCCTCAGGTGCGGGCAAGAGTACGCTTGCGCGCTTGCTTTATCGTTTTTACGATCCGGATGCGGGGCGTATTTGCATTGATGGTCAGGATATTCGCCAGTTAACCCTTGAGAGCCTGCGTCGCCATATTGCCGTAGTGCCGCAGGATACCGTGCTGTTTAACGCCAGCATCCGCGACAACATTGCCTACGGTAATCCAGAGGCGGATGCAGCGGCCATTGATAGAGCCATCGATATGGCACACCTGCGCGATTTTATTAATCACCTGCCCCAAGGTGATAACACCCTGGTGGGCGAACGTGGACTCAAAGTCTCTGGTGGTGAAAAGCAGCGTATTGCAATCGCGCGGGTGCTGCTAAAAGGTGCGCCAATTTTAATTTTTGATGAGGCAACTTCAGCCTTGGATTCCCACGCGGAAACGGCGATATTGCAAGCCATGCGTGAATTGGCCCAGGGCCATACCAGCCTGGTGATTGCACACCGCTTGTCGACAATCGTTGATGCCGACCGCATTTTGGTATTGGATCAGGGCCAACTGGTTGAGCAAGGCAGCCATGCACAACTCTTGGCGGCGGGAGGGCGCTACGCCGCTCTTTGGGCGGCGCAGCAGGAGGAAGAACGCAATTAACTCTGCAATTTTTTGCTGAATTCGCGCATGTCGTGGCCGGTGGGGTTTTGGAAAACACGCAACCCAAATTCGGGCAGCACCGCAAACACATGATCAAAAATATCGGCCTGTATACCTTCGTAAACAATCCAGGCTGTGTCGTTGGTAAAGGTGTAAATTTCCAGCGGAATACCGTTAGGGCCGGGATCTAGCTGGCGCACCATCTGCGTCATACCCGTGTGTAACTTTTTGTTGGCGCGCAGGTAGGCCGTGAGATAGGCGCGAAAGGTGCCCAGATTGGTCAAGCGCCGCCCGTTAACCGGTGACGAAGGGTCAATTTGGTTTTCGCGGTTGTCGTTTTCAATGTCCTTGAGTTTTTCTTCAATGTATTGGCTCAGCAGCTGGGCTTTGCGCAGCCGCTTGATATCTTCTTCGTCAAGAAAATGCACGCTGGTGGCATCAATCAGCACTGATCGCTTGATGCGACGTCCACCCGCTTCCGACATGCCGCGCCAGTTTTTAAAGGAGTCGGCAATCAGTGCATAGCTGGGTACCGTGGTAATAGTGTTGTCCCAGTTTTTTACTTTTACCGTGGTCAGGCTGATATCAATAACATCACCATCCGCGCCGTATTTGGGCATTTCCAACCAGTCGCCCACACTCAGCATTTTGTTGGCCGAGAGTTGAATGCCTGCCACCAATCCCAGCAGAGGGTCTTTGAAAACCAACAAGAGCACTGCGGTCATGGCGCCCAGGCCGCTGAATAAAATCAGCGGCGATTTACCGATCAGCAGTGCTACCGCGAGGATCAATACAACAACAGATGCCGCCAGTTTGATGCTTTGAAAAATGCCCCGCAGTGGCAGCTGCCTCAGGCTGGCAGATTTAAAGGCAAGTTCCTGTAAGGTGTTTAGCAGGGAAAACAGTGATAGCAGGCTGTAAAACAAAATCCACAGATGGGTGAGCACCTCAATAACAGGCAACACTTCCGAGTCGGCTTCGAGCCAAATCCGCGCCTGCGCGAACAGAATAATGCCCTGCAGCGTAAACGCCAGGTTGTGGAACAGCTTGTACTTAAAAAAAACATCATCCCACTTTTGCTTGGACTTGGACGCCGCCTTGGCCAGCAGCTTGACGACACGATGCAATATCAAGTGGATGACAAGGGAAACCACAAGAATCAATGCAAGGATAATGCCGGTGGTCATCAAAGGGGTAAGGACAAGGCCCAGAGATTCCAAACTGGTAAGTAACAGGTCTTTCATAAGCAACGTCTTTCGGGTCTAAGGGTTAATCACTTTGTTAATCGCGGCGAGATTGTGGCCAACCACGCGCTTGTAGCCTACATAAGTAGTGGGCACGCCGCGAATTTCCAGCGTGCGCGACAGCGTCGGGCCGCTAGTGTGCTTTTCCACATCAATTTCGGTAAAGGCCACTTGGTTGTCGACCATTTCCTGCCGCAAGCGGCGGCAGTAGCCACACCAACTGGTAGAGTACATGACGATGCGCGGCGAGCCATCGGCATTAAAGTGCTCCTTGAAAAAGTGTTGCTCAATGCCGTGCAATGCATCAGCGCCAAAATGGTCAGCCAGCACGCCTGCCAGCAGTGGACCGGAGAATTCATTGAATCGTTCACCGCCCACCATAATGAGTGGAAATTTTTTGTTGCCGAGGCGACGCCAAACCTGGCTGTCGGGGTCTTCACGATTATCCGGGTCAATGGATTTTTCCACAAATGACTGGCCGCGTTTGCGCAAGTCCGCCAGCGCATCTGTGCAGGGATCACCGCAGCTTGGGTGAGTAAACACCCACACCTGAGGATTGCCTTGGGCATCCACGGCTTTCGGTGTCCCGCCTAAGGGCAGGCCGTGAGTGTGCCAGTACCAGCCTGCGCCAGCGATAAGAACGGCCAAAA
>CBFGWO010000131.1:0-8963 GCA_965652595.1 uncultured Cellvibrio sp.
CTTCAATGGCTGGAAGAGTATCTACAGGCATCGCCCCCGCTCGCTCCCCAGGATGTACAAGCCAGCCTTCTGGAGCTCACTGCGGGCAGTATTAGCGAGGCAATCAAGCCCATTCTGATAGCCACCAACACCGAAATCTATGTATGCGGCGGTGGCGCCTATAACAGCCGACTGATTCAACGATTGCAAGAAATGCTGACCGGCAATCAGGTATCAACCACCCAAGAGCTGGGCCTTGCACCTGATTGGATAGAGGCCATGGCCTTTGCGTGGCTGGCGCAGCAGACGCTGGAGGGAAAACCCGGCAACCTGTGTAAGGTCACTGGCGCCTCGGAACAAACCATTTTGGGGGGGATTTTCCCTGGCAGCAGCGGATCGGCTGCCTGGGCTCAAAAGCTTAAATAGAGAAAGACGAGCCACAACCACAGGTACTGGCTGCATTGGGGTTTTGCACCACGAAGCGCGAACCCTGCAAACCCTCTTCGTAATTCACATTGGCACCCTGAAGATAAGGGTAACTCATAGCGTCTACCAACACCCCAACGCCATCCTTTTCAACCAGGGTATCGTCTTCGGCAGCTACCTCATCAAAAGTAAAGCCGTACTGAAATCCGGAACAACCACCTCCGGTCACATAAACACGCAGTTTAAGATCTGGATTGGCCTCCTCTTCAATCAGACTTTTGATCTTGGCGACCGCTGAATCACTGAGGTAGAGAAGCTGGGGAACAAAAACTTCGGGTGCTGACATGAAGAAACTCCGGATAAACATGCCGCCACTGGCGCGCCGGGCATTATCCCTTTACCCGACCAAAACAGTCAACTATTCACCCAGAAGCAATCAGCGAGGCTAGTCTTGCTGAGACTTGGCCATAGCCACGACTTGGCCGGCCAGTTTATTAGCAGACTTATCATCCTTACTGCCTTCTTTGGAGCCATCGCGGTAGATCAGATTCCCGTTCACCTGCGCACCCTTGACCATTTCGATCAAGTGATAATGCACACTACCGATTACTACCGCCTTGGCTGCCAGCTCGACATGCTTGGACGCGTGAATGTCACCTTTTACGTGCCCATTAATAACCGCTACCGGAACATGAATTTCACCTTCAACTGAACCCGTTTCAGCAACCACTACTTTGGCATCCTGCCCGGCCTCAACAATAACATTGCCGACAATCTTGCCCTCAATTTGCAAATCGCCGCTAAAGTGAAGATCGCCAACAATACGCGCTGAGCGCGAAACAAGTGTGTGATTATTTGAGAATGCCATAGTGTTCTTTTTGCCCCACATAAAAGTAAATCTCGATTAATAAGAGGTAATTTCAAAGTCCCATAAGCGGCCAATCCAGCTGCTGCTCCAGATTGGTTGGCGGACGCTTGTCGCGCGATAAAATTTGAACCACAGCTCTCTCGGGAACAAAGCCCTCAGGCAAGAGCAAATCGCCCTCCAAACTCTGAAAATATTTAAAGTTCAACGGAATCAATTCCTCCGCTGCTTGATCAGAGAGCTGATGCAATGGCAGCTCCAATTTTTCCTGGCCTCGAACCCCCAGAATCTTCATCGCCAAAGTGCCAGTAAAAAAATCCTCGCTGGCAGACAATTGTTGAACCACCAGCTTATATTTGTAACCGCGAACACCACCGGAACCTGACACTTGAAAGGAGCCAATACTGATGCCCTGGGGATTGTTGCTAGCCGACTTTGAAATCATTCCGCGATAAACAGCAATGTCCCGTTCCAAATCAGCGATGCGCATTTTTTGTTCCAATGCCTGCCTGCGCACATCTTCATTTGCTTGCTGGTCTACCATGGCGGCCAGTTTCAGATTGGCAACCTCCTGTTGCAAACTCTCGTTTTCGGTGCGTAATGCCGACAGCTTTTGTCTTCCTTGGGCAGAATGGGTGCCATGGTTCATTCCCTGGTCGTAACCATAAAAAAAACTGGCAACTGCTGCAATTAACACCAGCAGTAACACCAAAACGGTATTGAATACCCGTCGCATGGGGCGATAAGGCATTACCACCATACGATAGTGGGCGCTGCTTTTGGGATTGCTCATGCGTTGGTTCCGGAAATTTGAGGAGCGGCCTGAGGTTCACACCTGCGCGCAAAACACGCCGGCGCCTTACTCAGATTTCCCTCACGGCAAGAGCGCAACAACATCCAATCCGGCCTTTTCATCAAATCCAAACATGATGTTCATATTCTGTACCGCTTGGCCGGAGGCGCCCTTGGTGAGGTTATCAATCACCGAGAGCACTACCAGAGTATCGCGCGATTGCGGTCTGAATACCGAGATGCGGCAAACATTTGAGCCTTTTACGCTGCGTGTCTGCGGATGCTCACCCGCAGGTAGCACGTCGACAAAAGGTTCATTGGCGTAGCGCTGCTCATAGAGCGATTGAAAATCCAGCGTTTGCTCAGGCTGCAACAAGGTCGCATAGAGAGTGGCGTGGATACCGCGAATCATGGGCAACAGGTGTGGCACAAAGGTCAAGGACGCAGGGGCAACACCAGCGGGCTGGATATCGCGCAAACCTTGCTCGATTTCAGGCAGGTGACGATGGCCAGCCACCGCATAGGCCTTGAAGCTGTCGCTGATCTCGGTGAGCAGATTATCAATTTTGCCCTGCCGCCCGGCGCCACTGGCACCGCTGGCGGCATTGGCAACCAACCGCTGCGGATCGACAAGATTGTTTTCCAACAGCGGCAAAAAACCCAGCTGGGTCGCTGTGGGATAGCAGCCTGGGCAAGCCACCAGCTTGGCGTTGCGAATAGCTGCGCGATTGACTTCCGGCAGCCCATAAACGGCCTGGTCAACCAGTTCCGGGCAACCGTGGGCCTGACCGTACCAACGGCCCCAGAGTTCGGTGTCGCGAATCCGAAAGTCCGCTGACAAATCCACGATCCGCGCAGAGGTTTTCATCAGTGCAGGCATCAGGTTTTGTGCCACACCATGGGGGGTGGCGAAAAACACCACATCGCATTCACCCAGGGTATCCACATCCGGTTCGCTAAAAGCCAGGTCGATATGGCCGCGCAGGCTGGGGTACATATCCGCCACCTTGACCCCCGCCTCAGCCCGGGAGGTGATCACACTGACTTCCACCTGCGGATGCTTGGCCAGGAGCCGCAGCAGCTCCACACCTGTGTATCCGGTTCCGCCCACAATACCTGCTTTAATCACCTCTAACCCCTTTATTTGCTTAAAGATTGTCATCTGAGCTATGGTGCCGCGATGAAAATGAAGGGGTCTATCATAAAAGCCTTATCCCCAAAGCAAAAGCACCAATACTGCACGCCGCCCCGGAGGGCTGCTTGTCTATGAGCTCATCGGGTTCCAAGTGGCGCAACCAGCTATCCCGCAAAGCCGAAACCTGGCGCGATCGGCTGGCACAATTTGACGCCCTGCCCCAACTCGCGCTCCTGGGGCTGATAACCGGTCTGCTGGCAGGTCTGGTGATTATCGCCTTTCGTCTACTCATTGATATTCCCCTGAGCTGGCTACTGCCAGAACACACCGAAAACTTCGAGAGCCTAAGCCGCTGGCTGCGACTCTGCCTGCCCATGGCGGGTGCGCTGCTACTGGGGCTGCTACTGTTCCGCGCGGATAACCGCCATCAAACAGCGGGAATCGGCCATGTGCTCGACCGCATTCACAACCACCAGGGCCAGTTGCCCGCCGGCAACTTTCTCACGCAATTTTTTGGGGGCGCGCTCTGTTTGTTTAGTGGTCATTCGGTGGGGCGAGAAGGCCCGGCAGTTCACATGGGCGCGGCCAGTGGCAGCCTGCTGGGGCAGTGGCTCGGCTTACCTAATAACAGCCTGCGACCCCTGGCGGCTTGTGGCGTGGCGGCAGCCATAGCGGCCTGCTTCAACACCCCCATGGCGGGGGTGATTTTTGCCATGGAAGTAGTTTTGCTGGAGTACACCATCACTGGCTTCTTGCCGGTGATCATCGCTGCGGTTGCGGGCACCACACTCACCCACCTGGTGTTTGGCCCGGATATTACCTTCAACCCGCCGCAAAGCCCCCTACGCAACTATTGGGAACTGGCGTTCATGGTACTGGCCGGATTGCTGATCGCCGTCTTTGCCGCGCTTTACATACGCTTGCATGTGTGGAGCTGTCGCGTGTCACAAGGCAAGAGCCTTTGGTTACGCTTTGGTCTGGCGGGCCTGGTGACTGGACTGCTGGCGATGCTCGCTCCGCAAATTATGGGCGTGGGTTATGACACTATTGAGCAGGCTTTCAGCGGCGAACTGGGCCTGCAACTGCTGTGGCTGATTTTGATCGCCAAGTTAGTGGCGACCGGCATTGCCCTGGGCGTAGGTATTCCCGGTGGCGTGGTTGGCCCCTGCCTGATTATGGGTGCCTGCGCCGGTGGCATTGTGGGCATTACCGTCAACGAGCAGTTGCCCCTCATCGCCAGCGACAGCGGCTTTTACGTGATCCTGGGTATGGGCGCGATGATGGGCGCGGTGCTCAACGCGCCCCTTTCCGCCATGGTGGCGATTCTGGAGTTGACCAATAATCCCTACCTGATTTTTCCCGGCATGTTAATGGTGGCCAGTGCCTGCCTAACCACGCGCTGGCTGTTTCGCTGCGACGGCTTGTTTCAAATGGTGTTGCGTGCCCAAGGCAAGTATCGAGAGCCCGCCCTCTTGCAACAGGTGCTAAGCCGCGCCGGGGTGCGCAGCCTGATGGAAAAAAACCTGGTGCAACTCAACGCCGAAATCCATTGCGACCAACTCGCTGCGGCCTTGCATACGCACCCAATCTGGCTGGTAACGAATGAGCCGCTGTTGCTGGTGAGCCCAGCCGATGTGCAACAGTATCTGGAACATCAACACGCGCAAGGCAAAACGCCAGAGCAGATTAACCTTCTGGAAATTCCCGCTCGTCGGCTGGATATGGCAGATATCGGTGCCCAAGCCAACTTGTTTCAAGCCTGGGAGTTGCTTAACCAGCGCCAAGTCGGCGCTCTTTGTGTTCGCAACCGCCAAGGCGTGATAGCGGGTATTATTAGTCGCGAACAACTCGAAAATTTCTATCGCGTTTAACGGGTTTTTTTATGCTCTGGATTAAAGCGTTTCATTTGATGGCGGTGGTCACCTGGTTTGCCGCACTCTTTTATTTACCGCGCCTCTTTGTTTACCACAGCATGAGCGAGGATCAGGCCAGCCGCGAGCGCTTTAAAATTATGGAGCGCAAACTCTATCGCGGTATTGCCAACCCCTCGATGATTGCCGTGATTCTGCTCGGCGCCTGGCTCAGCCATCTCAATTGGGCCTACTACGCCTCGGCGCTCTGGTATCACATTAAATTGGTGTTGGTGATTATCCTCATTGGTTACCACCACCTGTGCCTGGTGTATATGAAACAACTGCGCGACGACCGCTGCACCAAAAGCCATGTATTTTTTCGCTGGTTTAACGAGTTCCCGGTGCTATTGTTGATCGGCATTATTTTGCTTGCTGTGGTGAAACCCTTCTGATGCCTCTGTCTCCGCTTTACGCCATTACCGATAGCCGCCTTTTACCCGGTGACAAACTCTTCAGTGGCGCGGCGTCCGCACTTGAGGGTGGTTGTCGCTGGCTGCAATATCGCGATAAATCCGGCGATGCCCAACAGCGACTTTACGAAGCCGAAAAATTGATGCAACTCTGCACAGCAGCCGGTGCGTACTTAATCATTAACGATGACCTCAAACTGGCCAAGCAACTGGGCGCCGGGGTGCATCTGGGCCAGGGTGATGGCAGCCCCGCTGAGGCGCGCGCGCTGCTGGGCCCCGAGGCCATTATTGGCGTCACCTGTCACGACTCACTCACCCTCGCGCAAGCAGCGATGGATCAGGGTGCCAGCTACTTGGCCTTTGGCCGCTTTTTTCCTTCTACCACCAAACCCGATGCGCCGCCTGCCCCCTTGTCTTTGCTAAAGGAGGCGCGGCAGCGTTGGCCACATCAAACTATTGTTGCGATTGGTGGTATCCAGCTCGCCAACGCTGAACAGGTGCTCACCGCAGGCGCCAACTTGCTGGCAGTCAGTGAGGGATTATTTGCGGCAGAGGATATCGCGGAGCGAAGCCGGGCCTTTGCAGCCCTGGCACGCTCAAGTGGACATTAAAGAGGGGATTGCTCAGATACGGGGGCAGGCGCTTCGATTTTCACTACCGGTAACGGGTGGTCAATCTTCAACACCGCCTTTTGCAAAATCAGCGTGTTGGGGTAGGTAATCAGATTGCCGTCATCGCGACGCAGGATGACATGAAAAAGGCTGATCTCATCAATGACCCCGCTCATGTCATCGTCCTTATCGAGAATTTTAATGTGGTCACCCACACGATAAGGAAAGCCGAAAAAAATAATCATGCTGGCGGTGATATTGCTCAGGATTGACCACTGGGCAAAGAGTGCGATACCCACCACTGCGAAAATGGACGACAGAAACACCGAGATTTCGCTGTAGCCCAAACCCAATAGCAGGCATATCACCACCACACAACAAAACAACAGCCCGATATTCATCAAGCGGGTCATATAAACCACCCGCAACTCACCGAGCATGCGTTTGCGACCCAGGTTGCGAACCAAGCGCCCCAACAACTTACTGGTCAACCAAAAAATCAACGCACAAATAAGCACCAGCAACAATTTGGCAAAAATACTGTGGCTGATGAGGTTAACAAGTGACGACACGCGAAAACTCCTGAACAAAGGGAAATTGCTGGTTTTTTTGGCCTAATGCATACTGGCGGCGAGTATAGCAGGCAGCAAGTATTCGCAGCAGCTGCCACCCACACCATTACAAACATCGGTAAATACCAAGGGAAGCCGCTGTGACAAACACTCCACTTTTTTGTATCGCCCATCGCGGCGGCCCTATCATCGGCGATCACCGCAGCCCGGAAAACAGCCTGGAGGCCATAGACCGCAGCCTGGCTCTGGGCGTGGATGCCATCGAAATCGACATCTGGCAGGTGGAGGGGGAATTGCTGGTAACCCATGACCGGCGTCTGGGGCGACAACTGAAAGGTGACGGGCTGATTACCGGAAAACCCCTCGCCGAGTTGCGCCAGCTGCGCCTCGAAAACGATGAACCATTGCCGAGCTTGCACCAAGTGCTGACGTTGGTGGGCGATAAAGCCTGGCTGAACATCGAAATCAAAGGCCCGGATTGTGTCGCGCCACTGATAAAACAACTCCGGGGTTTCGCGCTGGATCATCAGCTCGGCCTGGAGCACTACATAGTGTCCAGCTTTGATCACCAACAGCTTTATCAAATCTTGCAGCAAGCGCCGGAAATTAAACGCGCCGCCCTTATCGAAGGCATTCCGCTGGACTACGCCCAGTGTTGCGAGGCGCTACACGCCTACGCCTTTAACACCCATTTGAGTTTTCTCAGCCAGGCATTGATTGAGGATGCGCGCAAACGGGGCTTAAAAAACTGGGTGTATACGGTGAACCACGAAGATGATTGGGAGTGGATGCAGGCGCTGGGTGTGGATGGTGTTTTTACTGACAAGCCAGCGGCCTTGATGGAATTTAATACGCGCTCAGCGCGAGTTTAGCCGCTTTTATGGGCCTGTTAATCGGCGCTTCATAATATTCACTACCCGCCCACCTAACCGGGTGCGGCGGGTAATTTCCCAGCCGCGCTTTTGATAAAACTCGGTAAAATCCGCCGCTGACAACCAAAGCTCATCCAGATCCAGCCCTCGCGCATAGTCCTCAGCCGCCGCTACCAGTAAATTCCCCAATCCACGATTGCGCAGCGATTCGCACACAAACAAATTACTGAGCCAAAGCGGCGCCAACACCAGTGAAGTGCTGCGCGGAATAAATACGCTGTTATCTGCGCGCACGTTGTAATTCACCAAGCTTACACAACCCACCGCCTGCTGTCCGCTCATGGCCACCAGGGTTTGCGGCACAGGATCAGCCTGTAGGTGGCGGCGCAAACGCTGGGCACGCAATTCCAACGATGACTTCAATCCCTGGCGCTCGCACTCCTGATGATGCCAGGCCGCCACCTGCGCAAAACTTTCCTGCACAAAAGCCAGCGGCTTTACATGAATATCCCTGAGTGTTGGCGACATGATGGGTGTCAGGCTTTACCCGAATCAAACCACTTAACAGCTTCGCCGTGGGCCTGCTTATCAGCGTGGTAACTGGAGCGCACCAGCGGGCCGCAAGCGGCATGTTTAAAGCCCATTTGCTCGGCAATTTGCGTGTATTCCGCAAACTCATCGGGATGCACATAGCGCGCAACCGGCAGGTGATCTTTGGAAGGTTGCAGGTACTGGCCGATGGTGAGCATGTCCACATCGTGATCGCGCAGGTGCTGCATGGTTTCGATAATTTCTTCTTTGGTTTCGCCCAGGCCCACCATCAAACCGGATTTGGTCAACACATCCGGGCGACGGGCCTTGTATTGCTTAAGCAACTCCAATGACCATTCATAGTGGGCACCGGGGCGCGCCTGGCGGTAAAGACGCTTGATAGTTTCCATATTGTGGTTAAACACATCGGGCGCTTCCTGTTCGAGAATCTCCAGTGCTATATCCATGCGCCCGCGAAAATCCGGCACCAACACTTCCACTTGTAGCTTGGGACTAAGCGCACGAGCTTCGCGAATACAGTCCGCAAAATGCTGGGCGCCGCCATCGCGCAGATCATCGCGATCCACCGAGGTAATCACCACATACTTCAAACGCATTTCAGCAATGGCTTCGGCGAGCTTGCGCGGCTCGTTTTCGTCAAGCGGATTGGGCTTGCCGTGGCCCACATCACAAAAAGGACAGCGACGGGTGCAGATATCACCCATGATCATAAAGGTAGCTGTGCCACCGCTGAAGCATTCACCCAAGTTAGGGCAATTGGCTTCTTCGCACACAGACGAGAGTTTGTTTTTACGCAGAATGGATTTAATGCGCTCCACTTCCGGCGAGGCGGGAAT
>CBFGWO010000132.1:0-8937 GCA_965652595.1 uncultured Cellvibrio sp.
CTAGCTACCATATTCGACAAAGGCCCGCAGCCGTAAAGCTGCGGGCCTTTTTTTATGCGTTGTTGGTTTATGCGTTGTTGTTGGGTTTTGAGGGAATAGCGCTAGGGAGTTTTTTCAAGGGCCATAGCCCGCACTTCTTCGCTCGCCAGATTCTGAATATAAGCCGCAAAATCCGGATCTTCTCCACGTAACAGATGAGGCAGCAGTAGGCGGAAATCGTCGCGTCGGCACCACTCGCGCATATAGTCCTCCCAGGAGTGCCAACGGCGCAATTTGTTGCCAGTCATTTGCTCTTCATAACCGAGTAGATAGGCGCGCTCCAGCAAGGATATAAGGATTTCGAAGATCGCCAGCATACGTTCCTGCTGCTCTTCGTTGAGGTCAGGCGTAGCTGTCTGGGAGCGGAGCTTTAGGTCGGGATGCTCCAATACCAGTTTGAGAAAATCTGTGTAGTCGTCAGAGAGCAGCTGGTAGATTTCCTCTTCTTCGTTTTCCCTTTCCTTGCGCTGCTCGTAGATAAAAATCACCAAGGCCAAGGGCAAGCCAAAAACCGTAATCACGTAGCTAAGCAGTTCCCAGGTTTCCAGATTGGTCATAGGCCCTCTCCCAAAAGCGTTTTGTCACTAGAGTAATCCCGCCACCCCCTCAACTACCAGCTTTACCCCCGCCAAGGCGAGAAACCCGTAGCAGCACCAGTAGAACCACTTGTCAGACACTCTATGCAGCAAAAACACACCCATTTTTACGCCCAGGGGCGCCAAGGGCATCAACAACAGGGAAGTCATTAAGGTGTCGGTATTCATCTGCCCGAGCAGGCTGTAGGGAATCAGCTTGATGAAATTGACGATAGCAAAGAAGAGCACCGTGGTGCCCACCAAGGTGATTTTGGGTAGCTGTTGCGGCAGGAGGTAGATGGCTACTGGCGGCCCGCCCGCGTGGGCTATGTAGCTGACATAGCCCGCCATAGCGCCCCAAAAGGTGCCACGTAATTTGCTGGCAGGCTTGCGTGCCGCCTGCTGCAGAAGCCGCAGTCCCCAGAGGTAGTGACCCACAAAGTAGAGCGCCAGCAGGCCCACCAGCAGGCGAATCATATCGGCATTGGTGATCTGGAAGGTGAGTGCACCAGCCGCCGTGCCCAGCAGTGCGCCAGGCAGGAGAATCTTGAGATTAAACCTGTCCCAGGTGCCGCGAAAACTCCACAAGCTGACCAAATCCATGACGCAGAGAATCGGGAGGAGAATCGCGGCTGCCAGGCGCGGGTCAATCATCAGTGCCAGCAGCGGTACCGCCATGGTGCCCAGGCCGCCACCAAAGCCGCCTTTGGACAGGCCAACCAAGAGCACCACGGGCACCGCCAGAAGGTAAAAATAGGGATCCTGAATCATAGCCAGTCGCGCGTGTTGGCGGTGTGTCAGCTATCGAATTTAGCGCTGAGTTCCGCCAATTGTTCTTGCAGGGATTGCACCTGTTGCTCCAACTGCACCACCCGCTCCTCCAGATCGCTTGCGCTGCTTTTGCGCTGGCTTACCTGGCTGGCCAGGGCATCCAGATCCGGGGTACCGCAGAGTAGATGCATGTAGCGCTCTTCCCGTTGGCCGGGCAGGCGCGGCAATTGAACTATCAAAGGCGCGCTTTTGGCGCACAGGTGTTGCAGCTGTTCTTCCAGCGCCTCAACTGAGGCGAAATCCGCCATACGCTGAGTGCGGGTATAGAGTTCCGCCGCTGTTTGGGGGCCACGCAACAACAGGATGGTGAGTAGCGCCTGCACCGATTTATCAACCCCCAAAACCCGCGTCAGTCGCTGGCCATAGCGTTGGGCACGGGCACCGTAGTCAGCGTCCACCAACTTGCGCTCTTGCAACTGGGAGATGCAGCGCTGTACATCACCCTGGTTGTAATTGGTCACTGGTTCGCGGCTGGTTTTTTGGTTGCAGGCGACAACCAGGCTGTTGAGGGTTAGGGGGTAGGCGTCGGGAGTGGTGAGTTGTTTTTCCATCAGGGCGCCGAGAATGCGGGCTTCCATATCCTTCAGGGCCGTCGCTTCGCCATCGGCGATCAGGTCGTTAATACTCATGGACAAATCCTGTGATCAATTGCCGGGGCGCTCACTCTAAGCGCCCCGGCAACAAATTGCACGGGCTTTGGACTCTCGCCTTGGTGAAATCACTCCATCCACACAGGAAAATGAGAAAACTCGCAGTAAGTAGAATCTATATCGCACACCTGCAATAGCAGGTACACCTCTTGGGGAACCTGGCGGACAAGCAGACTGATGTCCACATCGGGCCCAAGACCACAACCCATGGTGAAATGGGGCGTGTATTCACAAATCAGGCTGCCGCCCTGGTCGCATTGACGTCCGGCACCACAACGCTCGGAGTAAATCAAGAGCGCGTTATCGGGATATGGCTCATCGTTGACCAGTAACTGAAGATGAAAATCTTCCAGGCTGTTGGCGCGCCAGAAAATATCGAAGAGTCCCTCGTAGGCATAGGGGTTGAGCGCGAGGGGAGTATGGTCGTCATAGCGGGTGTCCACGTCGTAGCTGTCGAGCAAATCAAAGCTGCGCAGCTCCGGGGTGTAATTAACTGGCCTGTCCACCACATGAACCACACCGCCACCGCTGCCGCCACAGGCGGTCAGCACCAAGGCCAGGAGGCCGGTTACCACTAAATTTTTCATCGTCGCTGCTCCTCTGACAGTTCATTATGAGTCTAGACAATAACGGCTGAATCCCGGCTGAATACCAACCGACACCTGCTGGCTGTTAGAATCCCTCGTCACCCAGTGCGTCAGACCAACCTTGATGGAGCCAGGATGAAAATCTACTACGCCTCGGATGTTCACTCGGAATACCTCAAGTACCCGGACATTCCCCACCTGGATCTGGCGGCGGATGTCATAGTACTGGCGGGCGACATAGGTGTGGCCGATGATGCGCCAGCATTTGTTGAGGCCGTGGCAGACACCTACCCCCACACCCATATTGTCTGGATCGCGGGCAACCACGAATTTTATGGCACAGATATAGACGCCCAGCTCCATGAATATCGCGCTCACGCAGCGCGTCATCCACGCATTCATTTTTTGGAAAACGAGCGCTTGCAACTCGGCGAGGTCACTTTTTTAGGCTGCACCCTGTGGACGGACTTTTCCGCTCTGGGGGATGCCATGGCACAAACCTGCATTGCCAACAGCCAGCGGCTGGCGGACTTTTTTTATATCTACACCCAGCAGGGCAAATTTTCAGCCGCAGAGGCTATAGTCCGCTTTCGCACCAGCCACGCTTGGCTGGGACAGGAGTTGGCGCAATGCAATCGACAAAAAACACTGGTGATTACCCACTTCCCACCCTGTCGTGAAGCGCGTCACGGCGAAATTCCGGAAGACTATCTGGCAGCCTATTTTCAGGCCAATGCCCGCGACCTGATTGAACACTACCAGCCGCGCTACTGGATCTACGGCCACAACCACTGGTCAGACCGCTTTTTTATCGGCGATACACTATTAACCTCCAATCAGCTGGGTTACCCACGTGAATCCAGCGTGCAAGAACGTTTTAATTTGCGCGCGTTTATTGAAATTTAATTGATAAGATTTTTAAGGAGATCTGTATGAAACTCTATGGCAGCTACACCTCACCTTTTGTGCGCCACTGTCGCATAGCCCTACTGGAAACCCACCTTGAATGTGAATTTATCGAGACTGACGGTGCTGCAAGCGCGGCAAAGTCACCCACCAAAAAAGTGCCTTTTTTTGAAGACGGCGATATCTTTCTCACCGACTCCCTGGCGATTGTAAAACACCTGCGCGACAAGGCTGGCCAGCCTTTTTTACGCGATGCGCAGGAACTGGACAAGCTCTGCCTGATTAACACGCTATTGGATGCGTCGGTGTTTTTATTTTTAATGGAAAAGGACGGCATTACCCCAGCACAAAGCGCCTATCTCAAGCGCAGCGCGGCGCGGGTGGAATCCGGGCTGGCGGAATTGGAAAAGTCGTCACTCAAGGTAAATGGCCCCTACACAGATGTGGAGCTGCGCCTGGGGTGCTTTCTTGCCTGGGCTAAATTTCGCGAGCGTTTTACTTTTGATCAGTACCCACAACTCATATCGCTGGTAACGAAGCTGGAAAACTACGCGCCTTTTGCAGCAACGCCACCGCGTCTGCCCCAAGCATAGCCAGGGCAGAGGCTTAGCCGTAGATGATTTTGCCGCGGCGCAACTGGGCGGCGGCAAATATCAACGTTACACAAGTGAGGCCAAGGCCCAGCAACCAAAAACGCAACAGCGCCTGGCCTGACAACTCACCGCCCACTAACAAATCCCGCAACACTACCTGCTGGCCCAGTACCGGCACCCAGGTAAACCAATCCGCAGACACACCCGGATTAAACAGGGTGTAAAAACCTGGCACCATAGGGATTAGCATCAACACACCCACATAGGTTTGTGCATCTTTAAAAGAGCGCGCAAAAATGGCGACGGCCAATTGCAAGGCAACAGCCAGAAACACCAGCGGTAAAAGTGAGATAAAAATTTGCCCCATGGTAATCGCGCTTACCGACACTCGCAGCCCCAATTCGCTAAAGGGCAAGTAAGCCAAGGCGATCCACAACAGCAAAAGCGTCAACACAATAATCGCAAGACTCAGACACAAAGAGGTAAGCCATTTGCCGAGCATAATGGCGGCGGAGGATGCGGGCGTGATTAACAGGGATTCCAGTGAACGCCGCTCCCGTTCACCAGCTGTCATATCAGCAGAGAAGCCAATAGACGCAATAAAGGCAGAGAGCAAAATAATCATTGGCAGGCTGCCTAGCACAAAAACGCCCATTTTCTGGTCATCAGCCACATTACTCTCGCGCAATTGCAAGGTGACCCCCACCTCGGGCGCTATGCCACGCGCCAGCAAATTCACACTGCCAGTGCGCTGACTCCAGGCCTGCACCTGACTGCGGATAAAGTGCAATTTGGCGTGGACTTTTTGATTGGAGGCGTCGTACACCAGCCACAAGGTGAGCGCCTGGCCACGCACGCCCTGCTCAATAACCTCCGGCGGAATAATCAGCGCCAGCTCGGCATCGCCACGCTCAACAGCGAGATAGACATCATCGGCACGGGTTTCGATAACAGCGCCCTGCTCTTCCAGCCAATCACGCAACCCGGGCAAATAGTCACCGCCCTGCATCACCATGGGAATTTGCGTGGTGCCGTCCACGCGATTGTCCTGTTGCAACTTGAGCGCAAAAAAAACGCCGGCAGCAAAGAGGCCGACAAAATAGAGTACAGGCAAAAAAGCCAGGCGAATACTGCGCTTGTCACGCAGGGCGTCAATCATTTCCTTGCGCCAAACCACCCAAAGCATTTTAAACATTGGCGGCCTCCTCTTCTATCCGGGAAAGCTTGATAAAGGCTTCTTCCAGATTGTCGCACTCGGCTTGCGCCAACACCTCGGCAATACTGCCCGCTGCCACCAGCTTGCCCGCGGCAACCACCAGAATGCGATCACAGAGCTTGTCCACCTCGTGCATCAAGTGGCTGGAGAAAACCACGCAGCGACCTTGGTCGCGCAGATTCAACAACAAGCGCCGCACCGCGCGCGTGGTCACCACATCCAAACCGTTAGTGGGTTCATCGAGCAATATGTGTTGTGGCTGATGCACTATGGCGCGCGCCAGTGCTGTTTTCATGCGTTCACCCAAGGAAAAGCCTTCAGCGCGCCTGTGTTCTATCGAATGCATACCCAACAGTTGAATTAATTGGTTGGTGCTTTCGCGCAGCGGTTGTGACTCCAGCCCCTGAAGCGCGCCAAAGTATTCAATGTTTTCGCGCGCGGTTAGGCGCTTGTAGAGCCCTACATCGTCGGGCAGTACGCCCAGGCGCAAACGCACAGCCTCGGGCGCTTCGCGCACATCGACACCGTCCACCAGAATGCGCCCGGCATCGGCGCGCTGTAAGCCGTATACCAAGCGCATGAGCGTGGTTTTGCCTGCGCCGTTCATGCCCAGCAAACCAGTAATTTCGCCGTCGCGAAATTCGCAGCTCACCGCATCCAGCGCCTTGACCTTACCAAAGGATTTTTCAATGGCTTGAATGCTAATCATGGTGAGCCTCCCTGTCGGCCGGGATAGTGTCCAGCGCATCGAGCGCTGCCTGGTCCACACCCAAATAGGGAGACAGGGGTTTAATGCGCGTTATACAGCTGCCATCAAGCACCGCAAGATCAGCATGCTGAATAAAACGCGCAATCAATTGTGCGGTACAACCCTCAAGGCTAATCGAATGGTGGCCACCGGGTGCCACCCAATGCTGGGCGTTGCTCAAGCGCGGCAAAATATTTTCGGCCCAGCGCGGCGGCGTTACCGGATCGCGCTCGCCGGACAACAAAAGCGTAGGAACATCGCTAGTAAAGCGGGTGAGGTAGCTATCGGGCAGCTCGCCTCTCGGCCAAAAATCACAGATTTTTTTCATACTATCGACTGAGCGGGAATGCAAAAACACTTCGCTCGCCTCGGCATTACGTTTTGCATAATGGGGATAGTCTTCGTTACACACCACCGTGTAGTGCATACCCATGCTGATATCCGCAAAGCTGCCACGAGTTTCTGCCAGTGCCATAAGCGCCACAACCAAATCAAAATCCTCTTGTGCGGCGCGGTGAATGGCCAGCGGTAGTATGCGCGTCAAATCGCGTGAGTAAAGGCTCATGCGCAGAGCACTGGCAAATGCCGCAGGCGTCATCTCCACCGAATAGGGCAAGCGCGTGAGCGGGTGCTCAATGGTCACTGTTTTCGCGTTAGCCAATAAGCGCTCGGCGACCTGCTCAGCCTGATCGCGCAACTTGCCGTAGCGGCTTGCGCATTCGTCCTGCTCTGCGCAGGCCTGATCGATTTTGACCAGCGCCAGCAACGCGTCGGCTTCGGCGTGCCAGGGCAGCGCAAGACTCAAAGGTGCAACGCCATCAAGCACACTGGTGCGCACGGAATTTGGATAAGCCTGCTGATAGGCCAAGGCCACGCGCGTGCCGTAAGACACACCCCAAAGATTGAATTGGGAATAACCCAGTTGCTGGCGAATTGCTTCCAGATCTTGCACCGCATGGGGCGTGGTAAAAAACAGCAAGCGCTCGCCCTCGTCAGCAATGCAAGCGCGCAGCGCACTGTGCAGCCTCTGCTCCTGCTCCGCAGCTGGCAGGGTTTGCGAAAGCCCATCCAGCTGTGGACAGTTGAGAGGATAAGATTGACCTGTGCCGCGCTGATCAATAAACAACAGATCCCGCTCTTTGCGCACATCTTCGAACTTGTAGTAAATCTGCTCTGCCATTTTGATAGCCGACTGACCCGGCCCACCCGCAATCAGCACCAGCGGATCTTTTTTAGGTGTTGGGTGAATTGCCGGTAACAACAATACCTGAATGTCTAATTTTTCGCCCTCAGGTTCAGCGTGATTGAGTGGCACAGCCAGGCTGCCGCAGCGAGCGCGATGTACTAAGGGCGGCTTGCCGGTTTCAGCAAAGCCGGGGCACATTGGCAGTGTGGCAACACCCGCCTGACCAGGCGAATTGGCCGGGCTGCAAGCGCCGACCAACAACGCCAAAAAGCCGTAGGTAAGAAGAAACCTGAGCGACATCTAGTGATCCTTTGTGTTGTCTTTTATATGAGCAGCGTGCAAAAAATCCTTGAATGCAGCAAGCAACTGCTTATCAGTTAATTGCAACTGTTTCGCCGCCAATTGCAACTGGTGAAATTGATCCTGCAAATGCAGCGCAGGATTGCGCACCCTGCCCGCCTTCAGCGCCACCTGCATGGGCTTGCCACGCTGACGCAACAACACGCCTTCCGCTTCCAGCAGGCTATAGGCCTTGGAGATGGTCATGGGATTGACCGCCTGTTCAAGTGCCAGATCACGCACCGAGGGCAATTCGTCCCCCGCTTTTAGCTGGCCACCGGCAATCATCCGCTGCACCTGCTCCATCAACTGGCGATAGATGGGTATACCGCTATTGGGGTTGAGTTGGAACATCAGCGTTGCATCCGGATAAAGGTCTGCATTGGTTTGTTGGGAATCACAAAAGCCCAAAATAAATAACCGTCACCGCCGCAATCCCATTATTCAGTGAGTGAATGATCAACGGCACCCAAATAGAGCCGGATTTTTCCCGCGCCAGCCCCAGCAATAGCGACAAGGTAAAAATAATGGCAAGCACACTGAAGTTGTATTGCCCCAGGTGCAGCAGGGTAAACAGTAGCGAGGTAAGCAACAAAGTGCCTGACAAGCCAAGGCGCGTGTGGCGCCAGGCTTTAAACAAATAGCCCCGAAATATCAGCTCTTCCAGTAGCGGGGCACCAATAATCAATACCAGTGCGGCACCCAGATGCTGGCTGCCATTGAGTGAGCGCATAAAATCGCCCGGATCAATTTGCAGGGCTTCAGAAATTAGATACTGGAGCACAAAATACACGGCATAGATCATCAGCCAAGTGCATAGACTGCGCAGTCCAAAGCGATGAAAACCGAGGGTTTTTTGCCAGGATTGATTGGGGAAGTGCGCGGCGAAAAAAATCAGTGGCAGTACCATCAGGCACTGCACCAGATAGATACCGGCGAGGCCGGAAGGCGTGAGAATATGCTGCTGCATACGCGCTTCCAGAACACTCGGATCTGGCTCGGTGACGCCTTGGGCTGCGTACTCCACTCCCAGCACCACGCCATAACCGACCATATACACCACCACAGCGGCGAAAAAGGCGAAAAGAAAAGCCAGCATCCAGGCTGATGCCAGACCCGGCCGAGGCAAAGGCAAGCTTTCCTGTGTTTCTGGCTGGACTGAATCCGGTTGATCGCGATTTTCCATAATGGCTCCCTGACTGATATTGAAGACTTCGGGTGGGTCTTGGCTCGAAAACAAGTGTATTGATACACCAATTCACTTGCG
>CBFGWO010000133.1:0-8930 GCA_965652595.1 uncultured Cellvibrio sp.
AGGGCGCTCTTGCTAGACGCGGTGCTCTTGCGCTTGGGGCCCGCCTTTTGCAACAGCGGCTTTAAAAAACGCCCTGTGTGGGAGTGGGCCAGCTCTGCGACTTCCTCGGGTGTACCTGTGGCAATAATCTGTCCACCGCCACTGCCGCCCTCAGGCCCCAGATCAACAAGCCAGTCAGCGGTTTTGATAACGTCCAGGTTGTGTTCGATCACCACCACGGTATTGCCGTGGTCGCGCAGCCGGTGGAGTACATTCAAGAGTTGTTGTATGTCGTAGAAGTGCAGGCCGGTGGTGGGCTCGTCCAAAATATACAGGGTTTGGCCGGTATCGCGCTTTGAAAGCTCTTTGGCCAGCTTTACGCGCTGGGCTTCGCCGCCCGAGAGGGTGGTGGCTGCCTGGCCCAAGCGAATATAGGAAAGACCCACATCCATTAGTGTTTGCAATTTTTTGGCAATCGCCGGGATGGCATCGAAAAATTCCCGTGCATCCTCCACGGTCATCTCCAACACTTCGTGAATGTTCTTGCCCTTATATTTCACCTCCAGTGTTTCGCGGTTATAGCGCTTGCCCTTGCACACATCGCAGGGGACATACACATCCGGCAAAAAGTGCATTTCAACTTTGGTGACGCCGTCACCCTGACAGGCTTCGCAGCGCCCGCCTTTGACGTTAAAGCTGAAACGCCCCGGTTGATATCCCCGTGAGCGAGCCTCTTGGGTGCCCGCAAACAAATCCCTTACCGGTGTGAAAATTCCCGTATAGGTAGCCGGGTTGGAGCGGGGGGTGCGGCCTATAGGACTTTGGTCTATATCCACGCACTTGTCGAAGAGCTCCAGCCCCTCAATGGCTTTGTAGGGAGCAGGCTTGAGAGTGGTGGCACCATTCAGGGCGGTCGAGGCCAACGGGTGTAGGGTGGCGTTAATCAGTGTGGATTTGCCGGAACCGGAGACGCCGGTAACACAGGTCATTAAACCAACGGGAATTTCCAGGGTGACATCCTGCAGGTTGTTGCCCGAGGCGCCGATGAGTTTGAGCATGGATTTGGGGTTTACCGGATGGCGCTGGGCGGGTACCGCTATCTCTCGCGCACCACTCAGGTATTGACCGGTAATCGATTCCTTGTTGGCCATAATGGCCTTGATATTCCCCTGGGCAATCACCTGTCCGCCGTGAACGCCAGCGCCCGGCCCTATATCGATAATGTGGTCTGCCAGGCGGATAGCATCCTCATCGTGTTCCACGACAATGACGGTATTGCCCAGGTCGCGCAGGTGGGTGAGGGTGCGCAATAAGCGCTCGTTATCGCGCTGGTGCAAGCCAATGGAGGGTTCGTCGAGGATGTACATCACCCCCACCAGGCCAGCGCCTATCTGGCTGGCCAGGCGAATACGTTGGGCTTCGCCACCGGATAGGGTTTCCGCACTGCGGCTGAGGGTGAGGTAATTCAGGCCCACATCCACCAAAAAGCGAAAGCGATCGCGCAGTTCCTTGAGTATCTTTTCGGCAATGCCCGCCTTACGCCCACTAAATTGCAGCTGGTGGAAGTAGTCATAGGCCGTCGCTACTGGCATATCAGTGATCTGGGGTAGGGTGCGCTCATCGATAAACACATGACGGGCCTCGACTCTCAAGCGGGTGCCCTGGCAGTCGGGGCAATGCTGGCTCGATAGAAACTTGGCCAGCTCTTCCCGCACCATGCTCGATTCTGTGTCCCTATAGCGTCGTTCCATGTTGGGCAGCACCCCTTCGAAACTATGGCTGCGCTTGTAGACATCGCCTCGATCGTTGATATAGGTAAACTCAATAACCTCCTCGCCCGAGCCATAGAGCACCGCCTCTTTTTGTTTGGCTTTGAGCTTTTTCCAAGGGGTGTCCACGCTGAAGCCATAGTGATCGGCCAGGGAGGTGAGCATATGAAAGTAGTAGACGTTGCGTTTGTCCCAGCCGCGAATAGCGCCCTCCGAGAGGCTGGCGTCTGGGTTAACGACCACCTTCTCTTCATCGAAATATTGTTTAACGCCCAGACCGTCGCAGCTGGGGCAGGCACCGGCAGGGTTGTTGAAAGAGAAGAGACGAGGCTCGAGCTCACTCAGGCTGTAATCACAAATAGGGCAGGCGTGCTTGGCGGAAAAAAGGCGATCCGGCGCCTCGCCATCCATGTAGCTGATCGCCGCTATGCCTTCGGCGAGGTTAAGTGCAGTTTCAAAGGATTCCGCCAGGCGCAGCTTCAGGTCTTCGCGCACCTTGAAGCGGTCTACCACCACTTCAATTGAGTGTTTCTTTTTCTTGTCGAGCTTGGGTGCGTCGTCCAGATCCACCACCAGTCCGTTGATGCGGGCACGGATAAAACCGTCTCTTTTCAGTTGCTCGAAGGTGTGTAAGTGCTCACCTTTTCGATCGCGCACCACGGGGGCTAGCAGCATCAACTTGGTGCCTTCGGGCAGGGCGCAGACGGTGTCCACCATCTCGCTCACGGTTTGGGCGCTGAGGGGCTCGCCGTGAACCGGGCAACGGGGTTCGCCCACTCGCGCGTAGAGCAGCCGCAGGTAGTCGTAGATCTCGGTGATAGTGCCCACGGTGGAGCGAGGGTTGTGAGAGGTGGATTTTTGCTCGATAGAGATGGCGGGGCTTAAGCCCTCTACATGGTCTACGTCAGGCTTTTCCATCATGGATAGAAACTGGCGCGCGTAGGTGGACAGTGATTCCACATAGCGACGCTGGCCTTCGGCGTAAAGAGTGTCAAACGCCAGGGAGGATTTGCCCGAGCCAGAGGGGCCAGTGACCACCACCAGCTTGTCGCGCGGGATATCCAGATCAATATTCTTTAGGTTATGGGTACGCGCGCCTCTAACTACGATAGTGTCCATCAACAGCTGCCCTGAAAAAGTCAAAGTGGCCGATTATACGTGAAAGCCGGACAGCGGATGTCAGTTGCCTGTGCAGGCTGTTAGAATCGCGGCTTTTCGTTGGAGACTCCCCGCTGGTGAAGTCGGTTGCCGTTCCTTTTGAGCGTCGTGTGGTGCTCTCTCTCGCCTCACTCTATGCCTTCCGTATGCTGGGCTTGTTTATGCTCTTGCCGGTGCTGGCCCTCTATGGTCAGGACTATGCCGGGGCTACCCCGGCGCTGCTTGGTTTGGCGCTGGGGGCCTATGGTTTTAGTCAGGCGCTGCTGCAAATCCCTTTTGGTGTTTTGTCCGATCGACTGGGGCGCAAGCCAGTCATAGTTGCGGGGCTGGTGATTTTTGCGTTGGGCAGTGTGATCGCCGCCCAGGCGGACTCGGTTTATGGCTTGATTGTCGGGCGCTTCCTGCAAGGTTGCGGCGCTATTTCGGCGGCGGTGATGGCTCTGTTAACGGATCTCACCTCGGAAGAAAACCGCACCAAAGCCATGGCGACTATTGGCGCGTCCATCGGGGTTTCTTTTTCTGTTGCACTGATACTGGGCCCACTGTTGGCAGCCTGGGGTGGGATGCCAGCGATCTTTTGGCTGACGGCGGCTCTGGCGTTGGTGGGGATTTATTTGCTGTATCGGTTGGTGCCCCAGGTGTCACCCCTGAAGCAGCCGACGTTGGCGCAGGGTGAGCTGCTCCAGCAATTCGCTCGGCTGCTGGTGCACGGCGAATTGCTGCGCTTGAATCTGGGGATTTTCGTTCTGCATTTTGTGCTGATGGCGAGCTTTATGGTTCTACCCCAGATGCTGGAAGTGGGCCTGGGTATTGGTCGAGATCGGCATTGGATGGTCTACCTGCCGCTGCTGGTGGGCGCCTTCGCAGCCATGCTGCCGTTTATTATCCTGGCGGAGAAACGGCGGCAGATGAAACCGGTTTTTCTTGGGGCGCTCTTGCTGTTGGGGGTGATGGAGCTGGTATTGGCCCTGGGTTTCCAGGCTTTCGGTCTGACACTGGCGTGCCTGTTTTTATTTTTTATGGCGTTTAATCTGCTGGAGGCCAGTTTGCCTTCCATGGTCAGCAAGGTGGCGCCGGTTGGTGCCAAGGGTGCGGCGACAGGGATTTACGCCAGCTGCCAGTTTTTAGGAGCTTTTGGCGGCGGTGCGGCTGGTGGTTGGCTTATGCAGGCCTATGGCGGCTCCCAGGTTTTGCTGGTCTGTGCACTGCTGGTTGTGGTGTGGCTGGGCGTGGCCTGGTTTATGAAACCCCCCAGATACCTGGCCAGCCTGTTGATTCCTTTGGGCGCCCAACACCGGCCGGGTCTGGCTGAACGGCTTGCAGAGATAGAGGGCGTAGAGGAAGTGTTGTTGCTGGAGGCCGAGGCGACCGCTTATCTCAAGGTAGACCCGCAGCGGGTCGATCGCAAAATGCTGATGAGGGTGATCGAGTCCTATCCTGCGGCCACACAGGCATGATTGGCTGGTGTACACTGGCCGCCCAGTTAACCTAAGAAATAGCAACGCTGAGACAGGTATTGCAGGAGGAAAATTATGGCGCGGGGGATTAACAAAGTGATCTTGATCGGCAACGTCGGTCAGGACCCGGAAGTCAAATACATGCCGTCTGGCGGCGCGGTGACCAATATCAGTGTTGCCACATCCGAGACCTGGAAAGACAAGAATACCGGTCAACCGCAAGAGCGCACTGAATGGCACCGCGTGGTGTTCTTTAACCGCCTGGGCGAAATTGCGGGCGAGTATTTGCGCAAAGGTAGTAAGGTCTACGTTGAAGGTTCCTTGCGCACCCGCAAATGGCAGGCGCAGGATGGTACCGATCGCTACACCACGGAAATCGTGGCCAGTGAAATGCAAATGCTCGACAGCCGGGGTGGAGAATCGGCTCCGATGGGAGAAGGCGGCTACAATCAGCGTCCAGCCCAATCCAACAACCCAGGCTATGGCGCAGCACCAGCGGCCGCCGCCGGTGGCGCAGGTTATGCTGCAACCCAGTCAGCTCCTCCTGCTGCGCCAGCGGGATTTGATAGCTTCGACGACGATATTCCTTTCTAAGTAAGTACCACACCGTGAAAGCCCCTGCCGGTCAGGGGCTTTTTGCGTTTTACTGGGGCCGTGACAGGATTTTCTTGATTTATGTCCATAAAGCTGTTGCTTACCGATAACCGCAATGCCTTGGGGCGCGCCCTGGAGCACGAGCTCGAGCGGGAGTCATTTAACCTGCTGGTGCCAGGAGAAGAAGTGCTGGATTGGCAAAAGCCTGACGCCATTGTCGATTATGTACGCCGCAACAAGCCGGATTTGGTGATTAATAGTCGCGCCTGGGAAGATATCCCCAACGAGCGTCAACAGGCGGAGCTGCCGCGCGTGGCGGCGGCCCTTGCCAGTGCCTGCGCACCTACCCGGGTGCCCTTGATTCAGTTTTCCAGTTACAAGGTTTTTGGGGCCGACAACAAAAGTATTCACAGTGAAAAAGACTTGCCTGCACCTACCAGCGATATAGGTCGCGCCTTTTTGGCAGCCGAGCAGGCGCTGGAAGGCTTGGAGAAGCACATTTGCCTGAGGCTGAGCTGGGTAGTGGGTAGCTATGGACAAAACCATCTCACCCGTCTGCTTAATGGCTTGCTTGCTGCGCCTGAAACCAAGGTTGAAGTGAGTGAGCGTTTAAGGGGCGCGCCAACGCCCTTGTCGGATGTGGCGCGTGTTGCGGTGGCTCTGGCCAAGCAGGTGGGCTGCGGCGCTGAAAATTGGGGTGTTATGCATTATTGCAGTGGGGAGTCTTCCACTGAGGCCGAGTTCGCTGCGCAGGTGGTGCAGACCCTGCAACAGCTCAAGATAGCAGGAGAAGGGGTGGGCTTGTCCTTGACGGATCTGGTGCCAGAAACGGAGCCCATCAGCGCTGTTCTCATCTGTCGCCGGGTGCGCGATTACTTTGGTGTTCAGGCGCGACCCTGGCGCCCCAGTCTATTGCCTATGATCAGGCAATGGCTTCATACGCACCAGGATCAAGCCTAGCTCGGTTCTCTATCCCTGGTAGCGCTCAAAGACCAAACAAGCATTGGTGCCACCAAAGCCGAAGCTGTTGGACATCACCCGCTTGAGGGTCACATTGTCCCGTCTCGCCAGTACTACAGGCATATCCTTGGCTTCGTCATCCAGCTGTTCGACGTTGGCCGACGCACAGATAAAGTTGTGCTGCATCATTAACAGGCTATAGATAGCTTCCTGTACGCCAGTGGCGCCCAGTGAGTGGCCGGTCAGTGACTTGGTGGAGCTGATAGGGGGGATCTTGTCGCCGAAGGTGGCTTTAATGGCCTTGAGTTCTGCCAGGTCACCCACCGGCGTGCTGGTGCCATGGGTGTTGATATAGTCCACACCGCCATCGAGGCCAGCCAATGCTTGCTGCATGCAACGCACGGCGCCTTCACCCGAGGGAGCTACCATGTCGTAGCCGTCTGAGGTGGCGCCGTAGCCCACCAGCTCCGCATAGATCTTGGCGCCGCGAGCCTTGGCGTGTTCCAGTTCTTCAAGTACCAGACAGCCCCCGCCACCCGCGATCACAAAACCATCGCGGCTGGCGTCATAGGCGCGTGACGCTTTATCCGGAGTTTCGTTGTATTTGGTAGACAGAGCACCCATGGCATCGAAGAGGCTGGTCAGCGTCCAGTGCTCCTCTTCACCGCCACCGGCAAAGACGATGTCCTGCTTGCCCAGTTGGATTTGCTCCATGGCGTTGCCAATACAGTGGGCGCTGGTGGCGCAGGCAGACGAAATGGAATAGTTAACACCCTTGATCTTGAAGGGGGTGGCCAAGCAGGCGGAGGTGGTGCTGCCCATGGTTTGGGTAACCCGGTAGGGGCCAACACGCTTAATGCCTTTTTCGCGCAGTATGTCGGCGGCTTCTACCTGGTTCATGGAGGAGGCGCCGCCGGAACCCATAATCAGGCCAGTGCGCACATTGGAAACTTGATCCTCGCCCAGCCCTGAGTCGTCTATGGCTTGCTGCATGGCGATGTAGGCAAAAGCGGCGGCGTCGCCCATAAAACGCAGAATTTTACGGTCGATAAGCGATGCCAGGTCTATATCTACCGAACCCGCCACCTGGCTGCGAAAGCCCATCTCCTTATAGGTTTCCTGAAATTTGATACCGGAACGGCCTGCGCGCAGGGCGTCCAGCACAGCGGTTTGGTCATTACCCAAACAGGACACTATGCCCATGCCGGTAACTACAACGCGTCTCATAGGCTACCTCTGTATTGTTTCCGAGCCTGTTATTGTTGGAGCTGCGGCTCGCCTCGGGTTGATATTGCCGGGCGCGATTATGCCACAGTGGCCCGACATTCCAGCCGTTGGCGGATGTCGGAGGAGTTAAAAACTGTCTGTGTTCTGGAACAAACCCACCCGCAGATCCTGGGCAAAATAAATGTCCTTGCCATCGCAGGACACACGCCCATCGGCGATACCCATAATCAGCTTGCGTTCAATCACGCGCTTGAGATTGATGTGATAGGTCACCTTTTTGGCGGTGGGCAGTATTTGACCGGTAAATTTCACTTCGCCGCAACCCAGTGCGCGCCCGCGCCCGGGATTACCCTTCCAGCCGAGGAAAAAGCCCACCAACTGCCACATGGCATCCAGGCCCAGGCAACCGGGCATAACCGGGTCGCCGGGAAAGTGGCAATCGAAAAACCAGAGGTCCGGACTGATATCCAGCTCCGCGACAATTTCGCCCTTGCCGAACTCGCCGCCGGTTTGGCTGATGTGCACTATGCGGTCGAGCATCAGCATATTGGGCATGGGCAACTGGGCGTTACCTGGGCCAAACAAATTGCCTCTGCCGCACTCCAGCAGATCTTCGCGCGAGTAGGCGCTTTTGGGTTCGAAACTTGTCATGAAAAAAGCCCGTTCGGGGTGATCGACTGGCAGCTTTCCGCAAGCTGCCGCAAAGGGCGCCATTCTACCCGCTGTGATCTTCTTGTCCAGTTGGCGACCTTAGGTTGAGGGCAGAGGTTTAACGGCGGTCGTTAATGGCGGGGCGCAGGATTTAAAAGGTGCGCGCCAGGGAGAATTTTGCCACCTCAGCCATGGCCTTGGAGTAGGTGCTCTCTGGCAAAGTTTCCAATTGGCGCAGCGCCAGCGAAACCTGCTCTCGCGCCTTTTCCAGGGTGTAGTCCACCGCCTTGGTTTCTTGCGCGATAGCGAGGATGTTTTGCAGCTGACTGGCGTCCCCTGCGCGAATGGCATTGGCAACCAACTCTCGCTGGGCATTGGTGCCTTTTTGCATGGCATGAATCAGGGGCAGGGTGGGCTTTCCTTCGGCCAGATCATCGCCCAGGTTTTTGCCAAGCGTTGCTGCATCGCCGGTGTAGTCCAGCGCATCATCGACCAGTTGAAACGCCATGCCTACGTGGTGGCCATAGGCCTTGAGTGCGTTGCGCTGATCATCTCCGGCTTGGCCCAGCACGCTCGCAACTTCACAGGCAGCGGCAAAAAGCACAGCGGTCTTTTTATCGATGACTCGCAAATAACTCGCTTCCGAAACATCGGGGTTGCGCGCGTTAACCAGTTGTTCCACTTCGCCTTCAGAGATGGTGTTGGTGGCGTTCGAGAGGATGGCCATGACTTCCATGTTGCCTATGGCCACCATCATTTGAAACGCGCGGGAGTAGAGAAAATCGCCCACCAGAACACTGGGCGCATTGCCCCACTGGGCATTGGCAGTGGGGCGGCCGCGCCGCAAGTTCGACATATCAACCACATCGTCGTGCAGCAGTGTGGCGGTGTGAATGAACTCAATAATCGCGGCCAGATCCAGGTGCTGTTTGCCTTGATAACCCAGCGCTTTTGCGGAGAGCAACACCATCAATGGGCGCAGGCGTTTTCCACCGGCCTCTATCAGGTAGTGACCGATGTTTTCCACCAGATCCACCTGGGAGTGGAGTTTTTCAAGGATAAGCTGGTTTACTGCGGCGAAATCGCCTTCAACGGCCTGGTGGAGTGGGGACATGGGAATCTTCTTGTGTGCTAG
>CBFGWO010000134.1:0-8816 GCA_965652595.1 uncultured Cellvibrio sp.
AATAGCGGCACACAAAATACCACGGAAATCCGTTACTTATGTTGTTGGTTATCTCGCCCGCTAAAACCCTGGACTTTGAGTCCCCCCTGGCTACCCGCACCCACACCCAGCCGCGTCTACTGGAAGATTCCCGGCGGCTGATCGATCAACTGCGTCTTTTGTCCCCCGCCCAGGTATCCAGCCTTATGGGCATCAGCGACAAACTGGGCCTGCTCAACTATGAGCGCTTTCAGGATTGGCAGCTGCCCTTCGCGCCGGGCAATGCACGCCAGGCGATATTGGCATTCAAGGGCGATGTTTACACCGGCATGGCCGCAGAAAATTTCAGCCGCAAGGACTTTAGCTTTGCGCAAAAACACCTGCGTATTCTCTCGGGGCTTTATGGCTTACTGCGGCCGCTGGATTTGATTCAGGCCTACCGCCTGGAAATGGGCACGCCCTTTAATAATGCAGCGGGCAAGAATCTCTACCAATTTTGGGGCGAGCGGATAACCCAGCTGCTCAACGAAGACCTGGCGGCGCAAAAGTCCAAGGTGCTGATCAACCTCGCCTCCAACGAATACTTTCAATCGGTTAATGCGCGCCAGTTGCAGGCGGAGGTGATTACGCCGGTATTCAAAGACGGCAAAAACGGGCGCTACAAGGTGATCAGTTTTTTCGCCAAAAAAGCCCGTGGCATGATGAGTGCTTACATTATTCAGCAGCAACTAAAAAACCCCGAGGCGATCAAAGGCTTTGATCTGGGGGGCTACGCCTATAGCGCGGAGCAATCCAGTGCCCAGGAATGGGTCTTCCTGCGGGAAGAGCAGATGGCGTGAAATCCAGGCGGCATAACGCTTATGCAACAAAGGTTGATTATGCTGCCAGCCATAGCAAAAGGATCTTAAAAGCCAATTGCTTTTAACCGGGGCTCTCCTTAGAGTTTTGCCATTTTGGATTCCCGGAAGAATAACCAACCGATACACGGTTTTTGCACCCATGAGCGTCAGCCAGGACTATCTTGCCCGTACCATAGAGCGACTCGCGAGCGTCGTTCCTGTGTCCTATCGGCGCATTTTTAATGGCTATGGCGTCTACCATCGTGGGGTGCAATTCGCGCTGATCGTGAACGATCACCTCTATTTCCGCGCCGATGACCACTCTTGCCAACTCTACGAACGCAAAGGCATGAAGCCCTTCCAGCCGGGCAGTGTCGAGCGTGCCGAGTCCTGCTTCTATCAGCTTCCCGATGAGGTGCTCGCCAACCCGAGCGAATTGCTTTACTGGATGCGCACCGCGGTGGAGGCGGGCATGCAGGGTTACGATCTGGAGCCGGACGAACCCTTTGTCGATATCAAGGTGCGCCACCTGCGTCAGGGTTAGCATCACCAGCGCCCCATGGTCTTGTGGCCGAATCATCAAATTCAACTAGGCTAAAGGGAAACATCCCCCAGGGATTCGGTTTATGAGTATCCGCATTCTCGTCGTTGACGACGCCAGCTTTATCCGCGACATGGTCAAAAAAAATCTTCGCGATCGCATTCCGGGTGTGGATATCCAGGATGCAAACGACGGTGCTCGCGCCCTCTCTCTGCTCAAAAACCAATCCTTCGATTTGATTTTGTCCGACTGGGAAATGCCCAATCTCAGCGGCGAAGAGCTGCTGCGCAGTGTGCGCAACCAACCCCAGCACGCGGATACGCCCTTTATCATGGTCTCCAGTCGCGGTGACCGTAACCATGTGATCAAAGCAGTGGAAGCAGGGGTTTCGGATTATTTGAGCAAACCCTTTACCCCCGATGAACTGCTGCGCAAGGTATTCAAACAGCTCAAAAGGGTGGGCAAGGAACCGGCTCAGACCGTGCGGGGTTCGGGCAATACCCAGGGCATCGCCTTTGCCTCGGTGGATGTGCTTACCGGCGGTCGTGCACCAGAAGCTCCCGCCCAACCAACTGCTGCAGGCAATGCCAGTTTGGCGGCTTTGACAACTGGTCGCCCCGCCGCACCTGTGCCCAAGCCCAAGGCGGCGGCCAAGGCCCGCGCCCAACTGCGCTTTGCCGATAACCTGGTGTGTGGTTGTGTGGTGCGCGAACTCTCTCTGCAAGCACTGAGTGGCCTGATTCAGCGCGCCGATCGGCTGCCCGCGCTCTTCGAGCCAGCGGTAATGGACATAGAGCTGGGTGATGCTGGCGAGGTCGCCAGGCTCAATGGCTATGTCCACAGCCTGCAAGTGGGCGAGCAAAGGCCCGAGACCCAGGTGGTTAAAATCGTGATTCGCTTTGTGGATCAGGATGTGGAAAAGTTTGAGATGCTGTCGCGCTTTATCGCGCAGATGTAGAGGCTAAGCCCATGAAAACCCACGAGGATTATTTACAGCGCTGCCTGGAGCTGGCCGCTAAACAGGCACTGACGCCCGGCGGTGGACCCTTTGCCGCTTTGGTGGTCAAGGACGGTGAAATCATCGCTGAGGGTTGCAATCAGGTCACCGGCAGTTGCGACCCCAGCGCCCACGCCGAGGTGGTGGCGATTCGCGCCGCCTGCGCCAGGCTCAAGGATTTTCAGTTGCACGACTGTGTAATCTACAGCAGTTGCGAACCCTGCCCCATGTGTCTGGGGGTGATCTTCTGGGCCAGACCAGCGGCGGTTTATTTCGCCGCTAATCGTGAAGAAGCCGCCCAAGCCGGTTTTGATGACAGCCTTATCTACCAGCAAATCAATTTGCCGGGCGAGCAGCGCCGCATCCCCTTCCGTCACCTTGACCTGCCCGGCACCACCGCGCCCTTTTTGGTATGGCAGGCCAACCTGGGCCGAACGGACTACTAAATCCAGCGTAAACCTATCCGACATTCATAAAAAAACCGCCGAAAGGCGGTTTTTATGTTGCTGGCTGAGGGGAAAGCCAGTCGTCGGGCGAACTCAGTGGCGCGTTTTACGGCGAGCCAAGGCGAGACCCAGGAAACCCAACAGCATCAACGCAAAGGGGCTGGATTCCGGTACGGAAACACCTTCACCCCGGCCGTAGTAGCTGATGTGAGACAGGTCTTTCGGGTTTTTGAAATCAAACAGAGGCCTGCGGAACGGGCTTTCCCAAGTACCGGAGGTTACGCCTTCTTCCAGCAGAAAAGCCACTAGAAAGCTGCCGCTGGCCAGGCTACCAGCTTTGAACACCAGCATAATTTCGCTGTAGCTACTCCAGATATCCGCATCCATCGACCAGCTGCCACTGGTGCCAGACTGATTTTGGCCATGCTGAATAACGGTCCAATCGTCAGCGCCAAAAAAGGCTTGGGTATTTACGGTTAAAGGGTCATGGTTAAAGTCCTGACCGACGCTGGTGTCGTACTGACACTCGCTGGCCCCGGAAACCAATGACACGTAATTGGTAGGGCTGGTTGGACAGGTGACGGGGGCAGCGCTTACTGCCGACGCCAGCAGTGCAAGGCTCGCCACCAGACTTTTCCAAAATAGGGTTTTCATAAGCTAATCCTTGTAAGTCCATGCAAAACGCTGAGCGGGGTGTGGTCACGGAAAATGTGACCTAATTCGCATAGATGTTCAGCAAAAACCAAGCCAAGGTTTTTGCGGGCTGTGTAGTTATCCTAATGACTTGTTTTACAAGGGGTTTTGGAGAATGGAATCGAGGAAAAAGTGGCGCCCCTTTCAACACATGTAAAAACTTCCGACAAACAATTTACCTAAAACGGCCACCACACCTGTGGCAAACCGGATTTGCGTAGCATTGCGGCCACATCCATGCTCAGCGCCACCCCCGCATGCACCAGTACCCCGCCCCAAATTGAGCGGGAGCGCAGCGCCAGAATGCCGAGGAACAAGCCAAACAAAATGGCGCCCGTCGCTTCCAGCCACAGCTTGGGAAAATGAATCATCAGGTAGGGCACACACATAATCCACACTGCATTGGCGCCCACCGCTGGGCGCAGCGCCTGCAACATAAACCCGCGAAAGAAAAACTCCAGCACTACAAACTGGGTCAGGTAGAGAAATTCCCAGGCCAGAAAATCCACCCAACTGCGGGAAGCGTGGGGGTAAAAAGGATAGTGATTAACAAAGTCCTCCCCAAAACTCACCAGCACCACAAACACCAGAATGGGGCCCAGCAGCAGCAGATAACCGCGCCAGTGAGCGTGGGTATCGGCCCAGCGCCAGCCGAAATCGCCCATCCGCTCGCGGAATACAAAACGAATCACCAACCAGGGCATCAGCAAAAAAGTGAGGATGTGTACGCCCGTCCACCAGCCGCTGGCAATCAGTTCATACCAGCCCGATGCCCGCCAGCTCTGCAATGTGTCAGCGGAGAAAAGATAAGCCAGGTTGCTGGCATATTTGCCGTAGTGGAGCAGCAACAGGCTGACGCTGACCAGCGCAAGGGTGATAAACACCCGGCGCAGCGCCTGGGGCCGGGACAGGCGGTAGGACTCGGCGCCTTGATCTATGTCGTCGAGGGCGTGCAGTATCAGCCGAGGGTCCAGGGGACCAAGGTGATCCAAAGGGCTCTTTTTGCGAGGGGTGCCGGATGTGCGCACTGGGTGTTCCGCCTGATAGATTATTTGCGTAAATTCGCGTCATTAAACCCAAATTGTCTAAAGAAGTCTGCCTTTTGCGTGGCCCAACCAGTCACTGTCGGGCAATTGAGCCATACTTAAGCCATTCGCAATTGCCGCTATTAAAAAATCACTATGGAAAGTTTGTTGCGCTGCCTATTCCTGTCGCTGCTGGCTCTGATCTTCGGCGTCGCCTCAAGCCAGGCCTGCACCCTGCGCCCGGACCAAAACCCCACTACCCCGCTATTGATTCTTCCCAAATCCAAGCCCAGCAGCTGGGAGCAGGAAAGTTACTTCTCCGGCCTGTTGATTCAAATTCTTGATCGCACCCGCGCCGAATATGGTCCCTGCGAACTCACCTACACCACCAAAGTGCTTACACGCATGCGCTCGGCGGTACTGGTGGATCGGAACCAGGGCGTGGACTTGTTCTGGGGCGCCACCACGGTGGAGCGCGAAACCCTGTTGCAACCTATTCCTGTGCCCCTGCTAAAAGGCCTGATGGGCTACCGGGTATTACTGATTCGCCCCGAGGATCAGGCGCGTTTTTCGGCGGTAAAAACCCTTGAGGATTTACAAAAATTGCGCGCTGGCCAGGGCACCGATTGGCCGGACACCACCATTTTTATGACCAACGGCATAGAGGTGATTACCAGCACCAACTACGAGGCGCTCTACAAAATGCTCGCGGCCGGTCGCTTTGATTTTTTACCCAGGGGCGCGAATCAAATACTCTCGGAGCTGCGCCACAACGCCGGTATTGATATTGCGGTGGAGCGGGAGCTGGTGTTGGTGTATCCCGCGCCGCTGTACTTTTTTGTTGACCGCGAAAACACCCGTTTGGCGGAGCGTATCAGCAAGGGCCTGCAAGCCATGATCGATGACGGCTCTTTTGACCAATATTTTTACGCCCATCCCCTGATCCGCGAGGCGCTGGCCGAGCTGCGTCTGCACGAGCGGCGGCCCATCTACCTGCACAACCCGCTGGTGCCCGAGGGCGCGCCTGCGACGCCTCTGGATTACTGGCTTAAACCACCGAGCCTCTACCAGCATTGAGCCGACTTAGGTTCAATGCTGGCCCCGGTTCAAGGCTGGCCACCGGTTCAAGGCTACACCCCGGCATAGCGCTAAATCAGTGCCTTGAGCGACATCCCAGCCCTGGCCTCACCGATATAGGTCTGCATCGCCTCTGCCTCGGCCCGCACAAATTCACTCACACCCCGCTGAAACCCTGGATGGGCCAGCCAGTGGTTAGACCAGGTTTCCACCGGCTCAAAGCCCCGCGCCAGCTTGTGCTCTCCCTGGGCACCGCCGTCAACACGGCTCAGGCCACGGGCCAGGGCGTAGTCGATGCCCTGGTAGTAACAGGTTTCAAAATGCAAAAAATCAAACTCTCCCAAGCAGCCCCAGTAGCGTCCGTAAAGGCGGCTGGCATCGCGCAAAAACAGCGCTGCCGCCAAAGGCTTACCCTCGCGCAGGGCGCGGATCATCAGCAAATTCTCCGGCATTGTCTCGCCCAAACGCAGGAAAAATGCCTCCGTTAAATAGCCGAGATGGCCGCTGCGCTTGGCGTAGGTCAGTTGGTAGAGGCGATGGAAAAAGCGCCAATCCTCAACCTCCAAGGACTCGCCCTCGCGCCACTCAAACGCAAAGCCCTGGTCGCGCACCTGCTGACGCTCCTTGCGAACCATCTTGCGCTTTCGGGAGTTCATTCTGGCGAGAAAATCGTCGAAATCGCGGTAATTGTGGTTAAACCAGTGGTACTGCACCCCCAGTCGCGGGCTGGCGCCCAGGGCTTTGAGTTGATCTTTGAGGTGGGCATCGGGAAACAGACAATGCCAGCCGGAGGCGCCCAAGCGCTCGCACTCATGCTCAAGGGCATTCGCAACCTGCGCCAGATCCAGGCTCGCCCAATCCCCCAGCCAGCGGGGGCCGTAACAGGGGGTAAAAGGCACGGCGTTGACCAGCTTGGGGTAGTAATCCAGGCCATGCTGCTGATAGGCCTGGGCCCAGCGCCAGTCGAACACATACTCGCCGTAAGAGTGATGCTTCAGGTAGAGCGGTAGCGCCAGAACCAGCCTACCCTCCGAGTAGACGCCCAAATGGTGCGGCTGCCAGCCGCTTTCCGGCCCCAGGCTGCCGGAATCCTCCAGGGCCGCGAGAAAGGCGTGGCGGATAAAGGGGTAATCGTCGGTAACCAGGCTGTCCCAGTCGGTGGCAGAAAAAGCCTGAATCGAATCGTAAAACACACACTGCATACTCAGATTCCGGTGTTTGGCGTGGCTGGAGAATCAACCGCTGCCCGGCTAGAATACGCGGCTTTTCCCGCGCAGGACTAATAGCCTGCACTCGCCCGCCCGCTTATTCCCCGAGGACTCACTATGGGACAGCGCACTCCCCTTTACGCCAGCCACCAGGCCATGGGCGGCAAGCTTGTCGACTTTGGCGGCTGGGACATGCCCCTGCACTATGGCTCCCAACTGGAAGAACATCATCAGGTGCGTCGCGCCGCTGGCATGTTCGACGTGTCTCATATGACGGTGGTGGATGTCAGCGGCACCGACGCCAAAGCCTACCTGCAATACCTGCTCGCCAACGACGTGGCGCGTATCGAAACCCTACCGGGCAAGGCGCTCTACTCCGCCATGCTCAACCCGCAAGGCGGCGTGATCGACGACCTGATCGTCTATTTTCTGGGGGTGAATGACTATCGTGTGGTGGTCAACTGCGCCACCCGTGAAAAAGACCTGGCCTGGATGAATCAGCAGGCCGCCAGCTATCAAGTCATGCTGCAAGAGCGTGCCGAACTGGCCATGATCGCCGTGCAAGGCCCGCAAGCGTTGGCGCTGGCCAGCCAGGTGTTGGGCGCCGAAGCAGCGGTGGTGATTGCCGCGCTCAAGCCTTTTCAAGGCGCCAACTGCGGCCAGCTGTTTATCGCCCGCACCGGCTACACTGGCGAAGATGGCCTGGAAATACTGCTGCCCGGCGATCAGGCTGCCAACCTCTGGCAATCCCTGGCTTACGCGGGCGTGGCGCCCTGTGGTTTGGGCGCCCGCGACACCCTGCGCCTGGAGGCGGGCATGAACCTCTACGGCCACGAAATGGATGAAGATACATCGCCCCTGGAAGCCAATATGGCCTGGACTATCGCCTGGGAACCCACCAGCCGTGACTTTATCGGCCGGGCCGCGCTGGAGGCCCAGCGCCAATCCCCAGCGCGCCACAAGCTGGTGGGCCTGGTACTGCGCGAGCGTGGCGTATTGCGCGCCGGCCAGCGACTCAGCTCCCCCGATGCCCCCGGCGAGGGTGTGATTACCAGCGGTACATTTTCACCCACCTTGGGCTATTCTATTGCTCTGGCCAGGGTGCCCAGCGACTTCGCCGACCGCTGCCAAGTGGATTTGCGCGGCAAGCTGTTGGATTTGGAAATCGTCCAACCCAATTTTGTTCGTCACGGCAAAGCCGTGTTTTAAATTTCCCAAACAGGATCAGCACCATGAGCGAAATTCGCAAAGAATTGAAATACCTCAGCAGCCACGAGTGGGCGCGGGTGGAAGAAGACGGCACAGTCACCATCGGTATTACCGATCACGCTCAGGAAGCCTTGGGCGATGTGGTGTTTGTTGACTTGCCGGAAGTAGGCACCACGGTGAGTGTGGGCGAAGAAGCGGCGGTGGTTGAGTCGGTTAAAGCTGCCTCGGATATCTACACGCTGGTATCGGGCGAAGTGGTCGAAATCAATGAGCTGCTGCAAGACGCCCCCGAAACCGTTAACGCCTCCCCTTACGACGAAGGCTGGTTCTTCCGCGTGCGCCCGGAGGATTTATCCGAACTGGAAGAAGCCCTGGACGCCGAGGGCTACCGCCAGGCCCTCGAAGACGAGGAATAAATGCTAGGATTAAAACGCGGCTTGAGCCGCGTTTTTTTCGCCTCCATTTTTTTAGGGTGCTCGCAATGCAAGTTCGCCTGGCAGACTATCCCCAGCTCAGATTGATCGCCTGGAATCGCAAAGATGAGGATCTCATCGAGGGTGATGAGGCGCTCGCCTTGTATGAGCGCAATTGGCGCTATGTTGATCGCCATCAACTGACAGCAAAAGAGCAGCAGCTTATCGACCAGTTGGTGGTCGAGTATGGGAAGGGCGTACTCCATGTTTGAGCGGCCTCACCATCAACGTATTGCCGCCACCTGCGTCGGAATATCTGCGTGAGTTGCGCGAAGCGCTAAAGCGCAAGCGGCGCACCGGTGATGATCATTTGGGTAAACATCGTATAA
>CBFGWO010000135.1:0-8696 GCA_965652595.1 uncultured Cellvibrio sp.
AGGCCAATACAAAGTCGGCCGCCCTGTCGCGGTACAAAGTGTTATTTGTTGCGCGCCAGGCTTGCATTTGCAGAATGCCCACCATGTACATGTCATCGATCCACCAGCGGGTTTGGCTGGTGAGTCCATCCGGACGTGGGTGTTGCCATTGTTCTTTTACAAAGCTAAGCCCCTGTTCCAGCTGCGCCTTGTCGCGAGTCTGGCGAAAAATTTCCAGCGGGATGATGCCGATGACGGCTTGATCCACATGGGGCTCCCGGTTGACCAAAGGATTTTCGTTATCCAACAACACACGGTAGCGTTGAATCAGTTGCTGTTGTAGAGCTTTATCACCCGCCGCTTCCGCCCACCAGAGTGCGCCCAGCGCGGCGCAGGCTTCGGCATAGTGCAGACCGCGTTCTGGATAAATCATGTGTTCCCGTTGCAACAGGTTTTGCGTAAGTAGCTTGCCAATGCTCTGGGGATCAGGGGCAGAGGAGGCCAGGCAGTGGCTGGATAAACTGAGCAACAACAAACCGCTTAATAGAATGTGGCGCATAGTCGATGACTCTTGTTATTTATTCGTGGAGGGGTTGTGATAAAAGTACACGCACTTGGTTGCGCGTTGCTTCTCCATCCTGAGCATCAAAGGGTAACACCAAATCGTCCAGGCCGTTGTTATCCACATCAATCACTTTCACGCGGCGGCCATCCTTGGGCAGGGGTGTGGAGAATCGCAAACTGGTGTTAGAGAACAAGCGGCTATTCCCCGGTGGGTAGATGCGCAGCCGCTCCTGGTTTTCACCAATGATCAATTGTTTGTGACCGCTGCTGTCGAGCCTGGCGACTTGAAACAAGGGTAAATCTACACTGCCCCGCGTAATGCTCACATTGGCGCTGGCGCGCTGGTTGTGATCCGGCTTGCTGGCAAAGTTCCGCGCCTCATCCATCAGATAAAACTGAATATCCAGATTGGCGCTGCCACTGACCAGCGCGCGAATAATAGTGCCCACACCAAAGCTGGCGCTGGGGGTGTAAAAATCCTTGCGGCCATCGCCGTTAATATCGGCGAATACCGATTCAAATTGAATGCCTTGAGTGTTTATCTGGGTATCCGGCTCGGGCTCAAACACCAGCCCGGTGTCGCTGCGCCGCCCATAGTGAATGCGGTAGGAATAGTTTTGTTCCACCGCCGATGAAAACGCCTCCCGGCGGATAACCAGATCAGTTAGCCCATCGCCATCCAGATCCTGCAAGTCATGCACGCGATTGATCACGAGTTGACTAAAGTCCCTGCCCTCGTTGGTGCGAACATTAGCGTGCTTATCCGATGAAATGACCGGGCCGGGTTTGAAAACACCTGCGCTGTCAGAAAAGCCACCGTCTTGATTTTGTGCAAACACCACCAGGGTGTCATCGCGCACAAAGACAATATCCATTTTGCCATTGAGGGTGAAATCAAACACATGAGCTTTGCGCGGCAGGAAGTTAGGTTCCTTGCCCCAGAGATTGGTCTGGGACTCCATGGGCAAACGGAAATGCGTGAATTGTCCTTGGGCGTTTTGCACATAGAGGTGGTAGTAAACAAAATCGGGAATCAACAAATCGCTCAGGCCGTCGTCGTTAACATCGGTCACTATGTCGAGTTGCCAGAGGCGTTTTGTGTCAGCTACGGGATAGAGCGAGGGGCTGGTGAATAGCGGCGTAAAGCCCTGCGCTTGCGCATCAAGCCGGCTGACTCCCTCCGTAGTCAAGAGCAACAGTTGCTTGTCGGCGTAGCCAGCAAGTTGTGCAGCAGCAAAAAATTGTGCGTTCTCAGGTACCGCCAAAGCGAGTGCGTCGAACCGAGTGAGATCCACGAGGGACAACCATCGAGTTTCGCTGTTATGTCCAGACACCGCTAATTGACCGTCCAGATTCACCAGGTCGCCGTTGGCCGGGTGATCCAGGGGAATGGTTTTGAGTGTGAAACTGCGGCTGGGTGTTTTGGCTTCGGCTTGCACTTGCGCGTGCACCTGAGCCGCCGCGCAGATGCCACTAAGACACAGATAACACATCAGGCGCGTCAGCGCATCACGCGAAAGCAGCATAGGGATGATCCATCCAAACAACAGAAATGTGAAGTGCTAGACCCCAAGTGATCAATCGAGTTTCTATCAGACAAACAAAAGGGGCCAAAGGCCCCTTTTGTACGTCAATAAATAAGGGTTGCTTATCAGGGTTTACGAAACAACAGCGTCATCCGATGTGTTTCACCGATAGCCGCATTTTTTGCGCGTTCTTCGTCAGTGTCTGGATTCGCCCTGCCGCTGGGCGGCAAACGCCAAACGCTGTCGGCTTCACCCGGTTGATCCTTGGGGTTGGCGTTGATATCGCTTTCGGCTACCAATTCAAAACCTGCTGCCTGCATTTTTTCAACCAGGAGAGATTTTTTGATGTAGCCGCGTGAGCCATCAGCCCAGTCATCGGATTTATCGTCGCGTGCTTCGTGCTGCACCACGCCGACAACACCGCCAGACTTCAACAAATCAAAGCTGCGCTTGAATGCGCGGCTCAGGTGTTCGCCGTTGCCTTCAAAACGGTAGAGGTTGTGCAGGGCACGGATAAATAACACCGCATCCACCTGGCCATTCAACTCAGCGGGAATCTCCGAAAAGGTGTAGGCCTCGGCGGCAGCGCCCTGGCCTTGGCCCCAGCCTTCGGCCTTGCCAGTCCACTCGGCGGGCCAGGCTTTGCGGCCTTCGATAAATTGCTCATTAACCCATTCGAAATTGGTCCACATATCCATATCGTAGTCAGCGCCGATCAGTTTGCCGTCGCTACCCAGATAAGGCACCAGAATTTGGGAGTACCAACCGCCACCAGGCAGTGCTTCTACCACCGTCATGCCCGGCTGGATGCCAAAAAATTCCAGGGTCTCTTTAGGATTGCGGTAAATGTAACGGGCTTTGGTTTCGTCGCTTTGGGCGGCGAGCACTTGATCCAACTTGGATTCAACCACGGGCGCTTCACTGACGCTGGCAACAACTTCAGGCGCAGTTTCGCTGGCAGCAGCAAGGTCAGTGGTCGGCGCAGTGGTAGTTTTACTATCGCAGGCGGCGAGCGCCAGAGCGCCGATTAATAGGTAGACAGGTTTCATTCTAATCCCTCCAGATTTATTGTTAATTAAAAAAGGGGCCTAAAGGCCCCTGATATAACGGATTACTTCTTGATACCTTCAATATGCAATTCGAGTTTTACGGTTTGTGAAGCCGGGCCAAGATCGCGTTTGATATTGAAATCTTTTAGGGCAAATTCCGCTTCACCTTCAAAGCCTACGCGGTAGCCGCCCCAGGGATCTTTGCCTTCGCCAACTTTTTCCACTTCGATGGTAATGCTTTTGGTCACACCATTAAGGGTGAGGTCGCCAACGATATCGAACTCGTCAGCATCATCATCGGGAATAATTTGTTTGCTAACAAAAGTTGCCGTGGGAAACTTCTCTACATTCAAAAAATCATCGCTGCGCAAATGCTTGTCGCGCTCGGCGTGATTGGAATCAACGCTCTTGGTGTTGATGGTGACGTTGATAGTGCTGGCGGTCAGGTTTTTGGGATCGTAGGTAAATTCACCGCTGAATTCATTAAAGCGACCGGTCAACCAGGAGTAACCCAGGTGATTAACTTTAAAGTTAATGGACGCATGGGCACCAGCGGTGTCGATGGTGTAGGTATCGGCCAGGGCTGGCAGGCTGCCGAGGCTGAGGGCACCCAGCGCAATGGCGGCAGCGAGGGATTTTTTCATGCTATTCATAATGATTCTCCTGAGTTAATGAGTCGGGCTGAAGTTCAGCGGGTTTTTTGACAGGACTAAGCATACGCACCAGGGTGCGGTCGCGGATCACAAAATGGTGCGCCAGCGCCGCCAGCGCGTGAAAACTGGCGAGCGCAATAATGCCGTAGGCGAGCCATTCGTGAATTTCACCCGCGAGATCAACGCTCCCGGATGAGAGTTGCCAGATGGAAGGAAATTCCACCCAGCCAAACAAACTGGCGCTTTTGCCATCGGCGGTGGTGATTAAAAAGCCAGTGATGATCAGCGCAAAAATCAGCAAGTAAAGCAGGTACTTGGCCAGGCGCGAACCCAGACGCACAGATCGGGTGTAATTGGGCAATGGTTTAGGCTGGGGGTTCAACAGTCGCCACAAGAGGCGCGCGAGGGTCAACAAAAATAACAGCAAGCCAAAACTGATATGCCACCAGGGCGCGCGGTGATACCAGGGATCGTAGTAATCCAGATCCACCATATAGATGCCGAGCGCAAACAACCCGACCACTATCAGGGCCGAAACCCAGTGCAACAAAATGCTCAGCAGGCCGTAACCGTTCGGGGAGTCTTTGATCATTGCATCACCTGATGAAGCGCCCCTCCGAGGGCGCAGCCGGATCAACTTAACAGAATCCCCACAGGTCGGAGGTTAAGAAAGGTTAGTCGCGGGGCACAGGGCGGGTGCGGCCATTATCGTCGATGGCGACATAGACAAATTCGCCTTCGGTCACCTTGGCCACTTCACCGGTTTTGATTTCCTTGATCCAAACTTCGATTAGCGTGCGAATCGACGTGCGGCCAATTTCCTGGGCAGAGGCGTAGCAGCTAACGGTGGCGCCAACCGGCACTGGCCGTAAAAACACCATGCTCCCTACAGCCACGGTGGTGACTCTGCCCTTGGCGACTTCCTGCGCCAGTATGGCGCCAGCGATATCCATTTGCGACATCAGCCAGCCGCCGAATATGTCGCCATAGGGGTTGGTGTCCGCTGGCATGGACAGGGTTTGCAGCGTGAGTGTGCCGCTGGGGGTGGGGTCTTCGTCGATGCCGTGCATTGCCATCTTCATATACCTCAAATTTTTACGGGCTTGGGTGGCGGCTGAACAAGCGGCGCAGGTATAGGCCGCGGGACACGCCGTGAACCCATCCATGGGGGCTCCGCGCCGACTTCCTGTCGGCGAGGGTCCCTTAACCTATACCTGCGCCGCTTGCCCAGCCTTCATAACCACCTCTATCGTTTTATTTAGAGCGCGCTTGGTAACCAGGTGACCAAGGAGGGCCACATCGCCATGGCGCAGAGCAGGAGTAATTGCAAGGCGATAAACGGTACCACGCCACGGTAAATATCAGCTGTGCGCAGGCTTGGGGGTGCGACACCGCGCAAATAGAAAAGTGCGAAACCAAAAGGCGGTGTTAAAAACGAGGTTTGCAGGTTAACCGCGATCATGATGCCCAGCCACACAGGGTCTACCCCCATAGCCAGCAAAACCGGTGCCACTATAGGCACAACCACAAAGGTGATCTCGATAAAGTCGAGGATAAAGCCGAGGATAAAAATCACCAGCATCACGATCAGCACAGCGGTAAAGACGCCGCCGGGCAGGCTGTTGAAAAAGCCGTGTACCAGCTCCTCGCCGCCAAAGCCGCGAAACACCAATGAGAAGAGCGAGGCGCCGATAAGGATGCTGAAGATCATGGCGCTGATACGGGTGGTGGCGCGCATCACCTCGACCAGTTTGGTGCGGTTCATCTGGCGCTTGATCAGTGCCAGTAGCAGGGCGCCCAGAGCACCTACCCCGGCGGCTTCGGTGGGGGTGGCGGAGCCGGTGAGGATGGAGCCGAGCACCAGGCCGATCAACAACAAAACCGGTAAGAGGCTGAGCAAGAGTCGCACTGGGGGCACTCGCTCGGATTGCGGTGCGGCGGGGGCTACCTGGGGGCGTAAGTGGGCGGTGATTACCACGTAAATAATGTAGAGCAGCACCAGCAACAGGCCGGGCACTATGGCGGCAACGAAAAGGTCGCCCACCGAAATGGTGCGCGGGTTAAAGATGCCCTGGCTGAGCTGCGCCTGTTGGTAGGCGCTGGAGAGCACGTCCCCCAGCAGCACCAGGGCGATGGAGGGCGGAATAATTTGCCCCAGGGTGCCGGTTGCGCAAATAGTGCCTGCGGCAAAGCTCGGGGCATAGCCGCGTTTGAGCATGGCGGGCAGCGACATCAGGCCCATGGTCACCACCGTGGCGCCGACAATACCGGTGCTGGCCGCCAGCAGCGCGCCCACCAGAATCACCGAAAGGCCCAGGCCACCCGGCAATCGGCCACAGGCCTTGCCCATGTTTTCCAGCAGCTCTTCTGCCAGGCGCGACTTTTCCAGCACCACCCCCATAAACACAAACAGGGGCACGGCCACCAGGGTGTAATTGGACATGATCCCGAACAGGCGCGAGGGGAAGGTTTTGAGCAGGTTGGCGTCAAAATGACCGGTAACTATGCCGAACCCGGCGAAGATCAGCGCCACACCGCCCAGGGTATAGGCCACCGGGTAGCCCAGCAGCAGCGCCAGGCAAACCACCAAAAACATCAACAGGGGTAGCAACTCGATCAGCAGGCTCACAGATCCTGCTCCCGTTCAGCCACTTCCGGCTCCGCCAGGCCCATCAGCACCAGCCCGTTGCGCAGGATTTCCGCCAGCGCCTGAAGGCTCAGGCTGGTGGCAGTGAGGGGAATCAGCGTTTTGAATAAATAGATAGCGCCCAGCCCGCCGGAGTCGGTGGAACCTTCGCGAATGCGCCAGCTGGCGGCGACAAAATCCCAGCTGATAAAACCGATAAACAGCGCCATAGGTAATAAAAACAAGAGTGCGCCCAGGCTATCCACCCAGGCGCGAGTGCGAAAATGAAAGCGGCGGTAGAGGATATCGACTCGCACCTGGGCACCCAGGCGCAGGGCATAGGCGGCGCCGAGCATAAACACGGCGGCGTGCATATAGGTCACGGATTCCTGCAGGCCGATAGAGCCCAGATCAAACCCCCGGCGCATCACCACCACCGCACAGGTGACCACCACCATCACTAGCGTCAAGCAGGCGACGGCCTTGCCGATAAAAAGGTTAATAGCATCCAGGCCGGAGACCAGTCGATGGGGCCAGGTAATGGGAAAAGCCATAGAGTCAGCGCGTCCGACGATTGTTTGTTTTTATCTAAGGGTATTCGTTGTTACGGCAAGCGGCGCATTATACAGTAATTCCTCCGCCACCCCGGCGCGCCAAATGGCGGCCAGGGTGCAGATCAAAAAAGATGGAAGCCAAGCATGGGCAAGCAGATCACACTGACCTTTATCTTCAGCCTGGGCCTGCTCGCCTGTCGGGGCGATACCCCTATCAATCAACTGAGCGACTATGAGCTGGCGCAAAAGCACAAGGAGTGCGTCAAGCGCAAACCCACCGCACCGGGTGCGGCCATGGCCTGCGAAAACATTCGCCGCGAGTGCGATCGACGCCACAAGCGGCTGGGGAATTACATCTGCGCCAACTGAACCGGCTTATTGCGCCGCTGGTGTTGGCGGCTGCAATTTCGCCAACTGCCCCTTGGCCGCTTCACCGATTTCGCCTCCCCCCTGGGCTGCCGCCTGGAAGTACTTGATCGCCTCGTTGCGCTGTCCTTTAGCCAGCGCCAGCTCGCCCAAGTGGTAGGTGGCGATCTGGGTGGGCAGCAGTTTCTGGCTGGCGAGCAAATCCTGCTCGGCGCGGGCATTGTTGCCCTGCTGCTTGAAGGTCAGGCCGCGATACACATAGGGGCGGAAAAACTCGGGGTTGGCTTGGATTGACCGGTCAAACGCGGCTATGGCTTCGGTGGGCTTTTTCTGTTGCATCAACAGCTGGCCTTTAAGCTCCCAAAAAAGATTCTCTTTGGGTTGCTTGCGGGTTGCCTGGTCAACCAGCCCCAGGGCCTTGTCGAACTCTTTATTGTTGGCGGCTTTGATGGCGGCCTGGTAGTTGTCGTAGGCCGGTTTGTCGCGACGCAGTTGGGCCATGGCTTTGTCGTAGGCTGCTTTGTTGCGCGCACCACCGGGGCTTTGTTCGGCGCGGCGGCGGTTGGCATCAACCCGGCTTTGTGACGGTGGATGGCTGGCAAACAAGCCTTCCAGCCAGTTGCTCTGGCGGCCTTCCGATAGCTTCACAAAGGTCTGCTGCAATTCAACCGCACCCTGGGGGTCGTAGCCTGCCTTGATCATGTAATCCATACCGTAGCGGTCGGCTTCCAGTTCATGGTCGCGGCTGTATTTGGACATCCAGGCGTTGGCGCCCAGGCCCAGGGCGCCCATAGTGAGCGCGCCGTACTCTTCGTTTTTACTGCCCACGGCAGCGCCCGCCAACACCACGGTGGCATTGATCAAAGTCCCTTTGGTTTGCTGTGAGGCGCCGTGACGTGCAGCTGCGTGAACAATCTCGTGGCCGAGAACCGCCGCCAGCTGAGATTCATCTTCCAAATGCACCAGCAGGCCGCGGTTAATGGCCATCTTGCCGCCGGGCAGCGCCCAGGCATTGGGTACGTCGTTATTCAGCACCACGATTTCATAGGGCAGCTTGGGGCCGCCGCTGGCTTCAGCCAGTTTGCGAGTGACGTTGCTGATATACAGGTTGAGCTCCGGGTCCACCACATAGCGGCCGCCCTGGGATTGCTGGCTGGGCACATAATGCTGGCGACCCAGAGCAATATCCTGATCTATGCCGCCCAACATCAACTGCTGTTCACCAGTCACTGGATTAACCGCACAGCCCACCAGGCTGACGCACACGAGTACAAAAACACCTATCCGACGTATCAACATTGTCTTCTCCTCCTGGGACCCTGAAAATAGCGGCACACAAAATACCACGGAAATCCGTTACTTATGTTGTTGGTTATCTC
>CBFGWO010000136.1:0-8672 GCA_965652595.1 uncultured Cellvibrio sp.
AGGCTTGTTGTGGTCGTCAGGCTTGTTGTTGTCGTCAGACTTGGGTTTGGACTCAAACACTTGCAGCAGCTTTGGCACCACGAACAAAACCACGAGAGCAAGCAAGGTACAAAGAATGGCCGAAGATTCGCGCCCCAAACCGGCAGCCACACCGATAGCCGCCGTCAGCCAGATTCCGGCGGCGGTTGTCAGGCCTTTTAGATGTTTTTCATCGTTGCCTTTAAGAATCGCGCCAGCACCCAGGAAACCAACACCGGTAATAACACCTTGGATAACTCGACTCAGCTCGGCGTCAGGAATGCCCGCCTGTTGCGGAATGAGAATAAACAGTGCCGCACCGATCGCAACCAGCATATGGGTTCGAATACCTGCCGCCTTGCCACTCTGCTCACGCTCCCACCCGAGGATGCCACCCAGCAAAGCGGCAATGAGCAGGCGCAGGCTCATTTGGGTGATTTCCCGAACGTCATCAAGGTCGGAAAATTCGGCGCTGATGGTACTTGCAATCTGATCCCACATATCCCATAGACTCCTACTTTACCTTCGGCTCGGAACACACTGTTTGCCAATAATCCCCAAAACTCAGAAGCACGTAGCTTTTAATTCATCCGCCTAAATTTTCTCACTTCGGTTCCGATAGAACTCAAGAATCACATCTGAAAAATTGCCAATCAGCCACTGCGCGATGGGATCTGCATACCAATTAAACTGGGTGCTGACCCTATACCGCATCTCTATCGCCAGACGAGTTTTCTCGCCCACGGGCGTGAGCGTGTAAGTCGTACCCAGCAAATCAAAATAGTGGCCGCCAATTAGCACATGATCGTCAAGCGCACCGGAAGGAAAGGAATCGGGGTAAAAGCGGTAGTTCCAGTGAACTCGATGCGTCGGTTCCCACTCGGTAGCGACCTGATCGAAATAGACATTGCGATCCATGCGCACCTTGCGAACAGGTTGCCCTCCCTCAAGTACCGTTTCGCCACTGATGGGCAAAGGCACACCAATGCGATACATCCAGGCCTCGCCAACTTCATCCCGCTGTATAGCCCGCGCTGTCTCTATGTGCTGCCATACGACCTTTGGTGTGGCATTGATTTCAATAACCCGCTCCAAAGTGCCAATCTTTTCTGGCAGTTCCATTTGCGGCTCTATTGCACCCAAAGCCAAAGGCACGAATGCGAAGGCCGAGAGTGACGAGCGTGGCCATTTTGTTACTCGACAGATAGCACCCATTAACAGTCCGCCAACGGCCCCAATTAACATAAACATCGGCACGATAAGAATCGCACAGATAATTCCCTCGATCATAATCAGGAGCGTGCCGCACACATACGCCAAATTCGACAGCATTGGTGCCCCAAAATAATAAGACCAACGGCGTCGTTTTTGCTTTTCAGCAAAATAGACGGTGACCATACCGACCAATAAGGGTGAAAAATAAATAAAGCTCGCCGTCATGGCGTTGTAGGGACCACCCGCCTCGCCGGAAAAAATAAGACGCAATAGGATGCCCGAGATCACCCCTGCAAGAATCGGCCACCAAAAGGAAAACGGCAAGATGCGCGCGGGCTGTGTCTTATCTTCCAGCGGTTCTGAGGGCAAGAGTTCGTTCATTTTTATGCCTTAGTGGGTGAAGAAGTTTTGATGAATCTACTTTGTTCCCTGCTGTTGTTGACCACGACTAACTCCGGACGATAGGGCAGGTGCTCAGGCAATTGCATATTCCACACCAACCCAAAATACCCGAGGCATCGCAGCACCCACCAACCCGGATCCCACTCGCCTGGGTATAGACCCAATTTGGCCGATCCCGGAAATGCATGATGGTTGTTATGCCAACTTTCACCCATGGTTAACAGTGAAACAAATCGTACATTGTGGCCCTGCACACTGGCGCCGCGTACCTCGTGATGCTTTTCACCGCGATTGTGCGCGAAATAGCCAATCAACCAATGACCACAAACACCCGCTGTTACCCGTGCACAAACACCCAAAAAAACGTATCCCCAACCGCCCATCCAGAAAAATAATACGGCCCAGGGAAACTGTTGTGCCATCCAGGTACGCTGCAAAAACTGATAAAAGCGGTCGTCAACAATAGACTACTCAACTCGCACAAGAGGTGGACGACTCAACGAAAGATCACAGTGAAGTTGCCACCAAGCGTCAACTATAAAGTGGCGTCGATGTGCGAGAAAATCATGACAAGCAGGTAAGCGCTGGGCATAGTCGCGCAATTCATGCGTACGCAGCAGGCCCAGCGGTCCGGCAATACCAACCAACACACCGCAGTAAACCAAAAAATACTCTAACCACTTGGGGCATTGAAAACTGTTGTGAATTAACTTGCGGTGCATGCCGAGCGAATGCCCCAGCAACAAAACAAGCAGCGTAGAAACAACAAATAGCGCAAATGCGCTCCAAGTGAAGGTGTAAATGCCGCCGATGATAGCGGCCAAAGCCATAACGGAGATCCACAGAGAGCGAACCGGTTCCCACTTCACAACTCCATCACAAACATCTCTTATTGAAGTTTTCTGAACACGATGAAAATTAAAGTCGAGTGATACTGCATATGTCTTTGCTTCGAGCATGACCTCCTTCCTCACCTCTATCAATCTTTGCGGGACAAAACTCACTTCTATCGATCGCAACCTCAATACAAATAGACTGCCCCAGAGTCGGGTAGCGAAGCATCCAAAATGACTCCGTTAATACCCACGCTATTATTCGGTTCTTTAAAAGAACCAATCACCACTGTACCACCATTGGTCGATATCGCTACTCGATCACCAAAGTTCAAGCTTTCTCGAGTTTCCGGAGATTTTAAGTATGCCGATTGAATCCATTCGTCATTGGATCGTGTAAACAGGTAGGCAGCACCACTGCCGACGGCCATATGATTATATTGATCTCCGTTCACTCCTACAGCATCGCTGGATTCACCTCTCGCCCCGACGATCAATTTATTTCCGTCGCCACTTAAGTCAATTGTATAACCAAATTCGCCATAGAATGACGGTTCTGAGGCCTTAATAAAGGCTTGCTGTGACCAGGAATTAGCATCCCGTGCAAATATATATACAGCGCCACTCGACGCTTCAATATGATGATCAGATGAGTCCCCTACGGCCAAGATATTCCCATCTTGCGATATCGCCAAACTTAACCCAGCCCGACTTTGATATCTTGTAGGTTGCAGGTACGCCTGCTGACTCCATATATCGCCGTTACGGCTGAATATCTGCACAGCCTTCCGAAACCCTTTAACTATATCCCAATACTCTTGAGATCCGACCGCTAGCGTGTCCCCGCTGAAAGACATTGCTAGACCATAACCAAAAAATTCATTTACTCCCGGATGTAGGGATTTTATGTAAGCTTGTTGACTCCATTCTTCTTCGGTCTTGGTGAATATATAGACGGCTCCACTTCCTACTAAGGAGTTGTTGGTCTGATCACCATTTAGACCGGCGGCATTACTTGACTCCCTCTTGGCAAACACGCTTAAAGAATTGCCGTCGCCAGACAAAGCCACATTAGCGCCGAACTCATCTAGGGCGTTTGGATTGGAAGCCTCAAGATAAGCTTCCTCGGACCAAATACCACGAGTTCGCCGAAAAATATAGACAGCGCCACAGTTCGGAAGAGTGGTGTCAAATTCATTTCCGTTGGTCCCTGAATGGCCCGCATCGTTAAGAGGGGAACCTATAGCTAAAGTGTTACCGTCCTCTGATAAGTCCAAACCATAACCAAAAAAACTCCAATATTGATTATTAGAAGCTTTTATATAGGCTTCCTGAACCCATACCTTGTTCCTAAGAGAGAACACATAAACAGCGCCACTATTACCTGATAAATTATTATCCTGGTTGCCATTGATACCCATTGAATCACTATCTTCGAAAGGAGCGCCGACTGCCAAGGTGGCGCCATCTCCAGACAAAGCAAGTGACCTCCCGAACCCATCCCCTAATCCAGGATTGGATGCTTTAAAGTAACCTATTGCTTGGGCTAAATTTCCCGAAATATTAACGACGTTGGAATCAACGCACTGGTTCGCATTACACGACTGCAGAAGATAACTTGCATTTATTTTCTCGGGCAAAAAGACCTGTAACTCAAATTCTGTGAGAGTGGATTCAATGCTAGCCACCTGACTATATCCTAATCCTTGATCCGTCTTTTCATATAGACGGTATTCTGTGGCTCCTTTAATGGCATTCCAAGTGAACGTGAAAAGCTTGATAGCTTTTGGAGTAACGCTTAGCGATAGAGTTGCACCGGAACTGCTCAGACTGCTAGATGCAGAGCCCTCTTGGGCACTACTTGAATGGTCACTAGACACACTTGTTGAGCTGCTACTTACAACTTGTTCGGAGCTGCTCGACGAGCTAACAGATTCGAAACTGTTTGAGTTTGAGCTCGTGCTCACTTCACTTGAGGAGCTGCTCGTCGAATTGATACTGGAGACGCTACTTGAACCATCAGAACTACTTTCGACGGAACTACTTTGAGCGGAACTTTCTTCCGATGCAATAGAGCTGCTAGTTGCGAGGCTACTGGTAACGATCGAACTGTTTTGACTATTGCTGCCGCCACCGCCACAAGCAGTCAAAAACAAAATCATAAGCAAGGATAGCACCTGATTTCTTAACATAATTTTTCCTTGTCTTTATTGAACACCCGCTCCATCGCTAGAGCATCAAATAGAAAATAATTGATTCGTGCAACCCTAACGCGAAAATACCACCGTCTTATTCCCATTCAACAACACCCGATGCTCCGCATGCCAACGCACTGCACGGTTGAGCACCACCGCTTCTATATCCCGACCAATTTCAGCCATATCTTCCGGTGAATTAATATGGGAAACCCGTTCAACGGCCTGCTCAATAATCGGGCCTTCGTCGAGATCAGCGGTAACAAAATGCGCGGTGGCGCCAATCAGTTTTACGCCGCGATCATAGGCCTGGTGATAGGGCTTGGCGCCCTTGAAGCCGGGCAAAAAAGAATGATGGATATTGATGGCGCGGCCATTGAGTTTTTGGCAGAGATCATCCGACAAAATTTGCATGTAGCGCGCCAGCACCAAAAACTCGGCTTGCAGGTCCTGCATGAGTTGCCAAATCTGCGCCTCTTGTTGCGCTTTGGTATCGGGGGTAATCGGCAGGTAGTGAAAAGGCAAGTCGTACCACTCGGTTAAATCTTTCATCACCGTGTGATTGGAAACCACGCCCACAATATCAATGGGCAGCGAACCATTGCGCCAGCTGTTGAGTAGCGCATTTAAGCAGTGGCCCCATTGGGATACAGCGATCAACACCTTGGGCTTGGCGTGACTGTCAAAAATATCCCAGGCCATTTTGTACTGCTCACCCAAGGGTTTAAACAGGGAACGAATCTGACTCAGGTTATAGCCTTCGGGGCACTCAAAAACGGTGCGCATAAAAAAGCGGCAGCGCTCTACATCTTCAAACTGGGAGGACTCTTTGATATTGAAACCGAGTGTGGCAAACAGGGTGGCAACGGCAGCCACCAGACCCTTGGAATCCTGGCAACTGAAGGTGAGAACAATTTCTTTAACAGCGGACATGCGCTTATCCCTTGGCTTTGACAAATAGAAGGCGAAAACAGCTGCCAAGCCTAGGGGTAAGCGCCCTGCAATTCAAGGGGCAGAATTGATCGCAGATCCCTCCACCAACTCGCGAAAAGCGCTGGCCAACCGCCGATAGATGGGGCCTGGGCAATGGCTCATGGCTCGCCCATCCACGTCAGCTACCGGTATCAGCTCTGCGCCCGTGCCCGTGAGAAAACATTCCTCCGCCGTGTAAAGATCGTAAGGTGCCAAAGGCGATTCGCGCGCGGGTATGCCAAGGGCGTGCGCAAGCTCCAGCACCACTTGCCGCGTAATGCCGTCCAATGCGCCTTCGATGACTGGTGGGGTGAGTAAAATTCCGCCTTTTACGATAAACACATTGTCCGCGCTGCCCTCGGTCACGCGGCCCGCACTATTCAACAAAATGGCCTCGTCCGCTCCAGCGTGGTTTGCCTCCATCCGCGCCAGTATGTGATTGAGGTAGTTGAGGCTTTTAATGCGTGGGTCCAGCCCGTCCGGGCCCAAGCGTCGGGTGGCGGCAATAATGACCCTGGCACCTTTTTCCCGCGCCGCATCACTCACCATTTTTAACCGATTGGCGAGGATAAACAGGCTGGGCGACGCGCAGCGGCTGGGGTCTATACCCAGCGGCCCGACGCCGCGCGTTACCACAATGCGCATATAGCCGTCGGGGCTGGGCGAGGCAGCAATCACCTCGGCAACCGCCTTGGCGATCTGCTCCAGGCTGTAGGGCAAAGGCAAGGCCAGAGCGCGGGCCGAAAGCTGCAAGCGCTGCAAGTGCGCCTCCAGCCTGAAGGCTTGGCCACGGTAAAAACGAATGCCCTCGAATACCCCATCGCCGTACAGCAAGCCGTGGTCATAGACAGAAACCCTGGCCTGGTCCGGCGCGACCAAGTGCCCATTCATCCAGCAAATACCGGCGCCAGTTGATTCAGTCATAAAGCACCCCCGCCAATTGGGTTTTGGCCCGACCACCCAAACGCACCCGCTCACCGCGCCACTCCAGATCCAGCAAGCCAGTGCGTGCCGAGGCCTGAAAGGCGCGCAAGCGGGTTTTGCCCAAGCGCTCGCCCCAGTAAACCGCCAGTACACAATGCGCAGCACCGGTGACCGAATCCTCGGAAATTCCCGCTTTGGGCGCAAAAAAGCGCGACACCATATCCACCTCAGGTTGATCGCCGGGTGCGGTGACAATTAACCCACGTCGGGTGAAAGAGGCAATCAAGGCATCATCGGCCTGGAATTCGCGCACGGCTCGCGCCGAGCCCAACACCAGCAGTTCATCATCCCTGCCCTTGCCGTACCAAACCGGTGGGTACCCAAGCCATTGCTGCAACGCCGCAGGCACTTCTGCCGCGAGGGGTTTGTCGGCCGGAAAATCCAGGCATATCAACTCGCCTTCGCGGCTTGCTGTGAGGCGCCCGCTCAGGGTGTCGAAGGCAAGGGTTGAGGCGGCGTGTGGCTGGTGCTGCCAGATTGCCTGGGCGGAGGCGAGGGTGGCGTGGCCACAGAGGCTAACTTCGACCTTGGGTGTAAACCAGCGCAGCTGCCACACCCCCGATGCTTGCGGAACCAAAAAGGCGGTTTCGGCCTGATTTATTTCCGCTGCCACGGCCTGCATCCACTCAGCGGGCTTGGGCTCATGCAGCAGGCAAACGCCTGCCGGGTTTCCCGAAAACTGGCCGGGCGGGTCGCTGTCGGCCACAAAGGCATCAATTAAATAGAAAGGATATTCCATCAAAGGCTCCTCAAAAATTGCAGGGGGTGAGATTTAACCAACCCAAAGAGTGTAAATTGTTCAAAACTGCATTACAGTTTCACAGCAACTAAATAATATAGGTACAGATTACAGCTCCCTGTATCTGTACCCAATAGAATCAAAACCATCTGTACCTATTAACTCCACGAGAGGACGCAGAATGGATCTGCTCTACCGCAAACTGGCCGACGAACTGGCCGACTTGATCCGTGCTGGCGGCTTTCGCCCAGGCGACCGGCTGCCCGGCGTGCGCGCCCAGGCGCGTCAGCGGCAACTGAGCATTGCCACGGTGATTTCTGCCTATCGGCAACTGGAAGACTGGGGCTTGATTGAGGTGCGCGACCGCTCCGGTTTTTATGTTCAGGCCCGGCCCTCAGCCCTGACACCCCCACCGCGCATCCTGGTCACCGCCATGCGCCCTGCCCCGGTCACCGGCCAGCAGATGGTGCTGGAACTCATCAAAGCCGCCAAAGACCCGGCCATGGTGCAACTGGGCGCCGCCGTGCCTGCGCCGGAATACCTGCCCACCCGCGCCCTGGAACGGGCACTCACCAAAGTCGCCCGCGAAAACCGCGTCAGGGCCGCCAGCTACGAGTTCTCTCTGGGCGCGCCGGAGCTGCGCCGTCAAATCAGCCGCCGCCTGGCCGACACCGGCTGCGCCCTGCATCCGGACAACCTGATTATCACCAACGGCTGCCAGGAGGCACTGACCCTGGCGCTGCGCGCCACTACATCCCCCGGCGATGTGGTCGCCATCGAATCACCCACCTTTTATGGCCTGTTGCAGGTGATCGAATCCCTGGGCCTGGAAGCGCTGGAAATTCCCACCAATCCGCAAACGGGCCTGTCACTGGAGGCATTGGAATTGGCGCTCAGCCGCTGGCCGGTCAAAGCCTGTGTGGTCACCCCCAACTTCAGCAACCCCCTCGGCTGCCTGATGCCGGACGATCACAAACGCCGCCTGGTTGCACTGCTGGCAGCTCACAAAATTCCGTTAATCGAAGACGATATCTACGGCGACTTGAGCTACTCCCACGCACGCCCCTCGCTGTGCAAGGCGCTGGATGACAATGTGATTCTGTGCAGTTCGGTATCCAAAAGCCTGTCGCCGGGATTACGCGTGGGCTGGATAGCGCCGGGGCGCTTTCAGGAAAAAGTGGAATACATGAAGTACGTGCTCAACCTCGCCAGCCCCACCCTACCCCAGCTCGCTGTAAACGAGCTACTCGAAAACGGCCAGTACGAACGCCACCTGCGCCGGGTGCGCGGCGACTATGCCCAGGCAGTGGCACG
>CBFGWO010000137.1:0-8578 GCA_965652595.1 uncultured Cellvibrio sp.
AACTCGTGCATCAGCACGCCCAGGGCATAAATATCCGAGCGCGGGCTGGCTTTGCCACTCAACTGCTCCGGCGCCATATAATCCGCCGTGCCCATCACCAAATTCTCCTCGCCCGCCGCAGGTGCGGCAAAATAACCGGCGATACCAAAATCCAGCAGCCGCACATGGCCCTCATAATCCACCAGCACATTGCTCGGCTTGATATCGCGATGCACCAGGCCATTGTTGTGCGCATAAGCCAACGCCTTGGCAATCTGCGCCGCTATATCAATTTTGCGCGTCAGCGGCACATCCTCGCGGGTCAGAATCTGATCCAGTGACACACTCTTCACATAGGGCATCACAAACCAGGCGCCCTCGGCACTGGTGCCCTGATCAATCACCTGCACAATATTCGGATGGTTCAAGCGCGCAATCAGCTTGGACTCCTCCGCAAACTGCCGCCGAATCACCGGATCGTCGATCAACTCCCGGTTAAGCACCTTAATCACCACCGACCGCTCCAGCGACTCCTGAGTCGCCAGATAAACCCGCGCCATCCCGCCTTCGCCGAGTGTGGTTTTAATGTGATAACCGCCGATTTGATTCACGCGCTTTTCCTTCTATTGCTCTTCCCGAAACCTGGCACTGTGTGTCTGGGCTTGCTGGTACTTGGGCTTCTGAAACCCTCACTTCAAGGATGAAGTGAGGGAGCTACATGGATGTATTTATGCGTTTTCAGAAGCCCAAGTACCAGCAAGCCTAGCCACCAATGCTCCAGAGTATAGACGCGCAATCAATAGGCAGACCCGCTATACTCGCTGCCAGTCTTTTTTCTTCGTGTGAAGCCCCCATGTCCCCACTTATTCTCAAACCCCAAGCCGACCGTCGGCTCAAACTCGGCCACCTGTGGATCTACAGCAACGAAATCGACACAGAACGCTCGCCCCTCAAAAGTTTTGCCCCTGGCGAACAAGTGCTACTCACCGCCAGCAGCGGCAAGCCGCTGGGCATTGCGCTCATGAATCCCAACGGCCTCATATGCGCGCGCCTGATCAGCCGCGACACCAAATACCCGCTCAACAAATCCCTGCTGGTACATCGCATCAACCAGGCGCTCTCGCTACGCGAACTGGCCTTTGCAGAACCTTACTACCGGCTCATCTACGGCGATTCGGATTGGCTGCCCGGTTTGGTGGTGGATCGCTTTGGCGATTACCTGGTGGTGCAAATTGCCAGCGCTGGCATGGAAGCGGTGAAAGACCAGATCGTTGAAGCCCTGGTGCAATGTCTCCGGCCCCAGGGCGTTTTGCTCAGCAATGAACACAGCGCCCGCAGCCTGGAAAGCCTGCCCGAATACACAGAGGTGGCCTACGGCGAAGTGCCGGAAAAAGTCGAGCTGATTGAAAACAACACCCGCTTTCTCGCCCCCGTGGCGGGCGGGCAAAAAACCGGTTGGTTTTACGACCACCGCATCAACCGCGCGCAATTACAGCAGTACGCCAAAAACAAGCGGGTATTGGATGTGTTTTCCTACATCGGCGGCTGGGGTGTCGCGGCAGCCAATGCGGGCGCGAACGAAGTCATTTGCGTTGACGCCTCGGCCAGTGCGCTCGAAGGCGTGATGCACAATGCCCAGCTCAATGGCCTGCGCAATGTTAAAACCTTGCATGGCAAAGCCATTGATGTGTTAAAGCAATTAATCGCCAACGACGAGCGCTTTGATATTGTGGTGCTCGACCCGCCCGCGTTTATTAAAAAGCGCAAGGATCAAAAAGCAGGCGAGGCCGCTTACCGTCACATTAACGAATTAGGCATGCGGCTGCTGGGCCGCGATGGCCTGCTGATATCGGCGTCCTGCTCCATGCATTTGCAGCGCGACACCTTGACCGATATCGTCCGCGCATCCGGTCGCCATCTGGATCGCCAGGTGCAAATCATTGGCCAGGGCGGCCAGGGGCCGGATCATCCGGTTCACCCGGCCATTCCCGAAACCGATTATCTGAAGGCAATTTTTGCGCGGGTGCACATCGCCTAAACCTTTTATTTTTTTGCAACGGAGGCGCATCATGTTTACCGCTATCGACAGCCCCTGGCTGGTACCTTTTGATGGCAGTTTCAAGCAACCCAAAGCGGCCACCAAGCCGCCTGCCGATGCGCCCGCCAAAAAAATCTGCAAGGCCCAATTGGCGGAGCGAGTGGAGCAGCTGGATGAACTTCAGCGTATGCTCTACGCCCACGACTACCATTCGGTGCTGCTGATTTTTCAAGCCATGGATGCGGCGGGTAAAGATGGCACCATTCGCGCCGTGCTCAGCGGCATAGATCCCACCGGTTGCCAGGTGTATTCCTTCAAGCAGCCCAGCCGCGAAGAACTCGACCATGATTTTTTATGGCGTACCAGTTGCCGTTTGCCGGAGCGCGGCAAGATAGGTGTGTTCAATCGCAGCTACTACGAAGAAGTGCTGGTGGTAAAAGTCCATCCCGAATATTTGCGCGCACAAAAATTTCCACCAGATCTGGATTTGCAACACTTGTGGGAAAATCGCTATGAATCCATTCGCGATCACGAGTTACATCTTGCGCGCAACGGCACGCTCGTTCTCAAGTTTTGGCTGAATGTTTCAGCAGAGGAGCAGCGTCAGCGCTTTCTGGCGCGCCTCAACGAACCGGAAAAACACTGGAAATTCTCCGCTGCCGACGTGCGCGAGCGCAGCTTCTGGCCCGACTATATGCGCGCCTATGAGCAGACCTTAAATGAAACCAGCCGCCCCTGGGCGCCCTGGTACGCCATTCCCGCCGACGACAAGGATTTTATGCGCCTGCAAGTGGCGGATATTCTGGTGGCCAGTTTGCAATCACTGAATTTGCATTACCCAACCGTGAGCGACGAAGATCGCGCGCGCTTTGATGAGGCGCGCAAGCTATTGGAACAGGAAAACGTGGGTTAACTTTATCGGGGTGTGATCATGTCGATTGTGTTGTTTTTCCTTGGTTTGGGATTTTTGGTGGTGGGGGCTGAAGCCCTGGTGCGCGGTGCCGGACGCATGGCAACAGCGCTGGGTATTTCGCCGCTGATTATTGGCTTGACCATCGTCGCTTTTGGTACCAGCGCACCGGAGCTGGCGGTGAGCATTAAAGCAGCGCTCGGTGGCCAGCCCGATATTGCTGTCGGCAATGTCGTGGGCAGTAATATTTTTAACGTGCTGTTTATCCTCGGCGTTTCTGCATTAATTATTCCCCTCGCGGTAGCGCGGCAATTGATTCGCGTTGATGTGCCTTTGATGATTGGTCTCTCGGTGTTGCTGTTGGTGTTGTCGCTGGATGGTCGGCTGGGCTTTTGGGAATGCCTGTTGCTGTTTGTTGGTTTGCTGGCTTACGTGACGCTCTTGATTGTACACAGTCGGCGCGAAAGCAAAGTCATCGTCGATGAATACGCCGAGGCCTTTGCCGCCTCGCCCGAGTCAGCAAATGCCTGGGTAAAAAATATCGCGTTGGTGATTGTTGGTTTGGCGCTTTTGGTGCTGGGTTCGCGCTGGCTGGTGGACGCCGCTGTGACTTTTGCGCGCTATCTGGGTGTGAGTGAAGTGGTGGTTGGCCTCACTATTGTGGCGGCGGGAACTTCGTTGCCGGAGGTGGTGACTTCTATCGTCGCTGCTTTGCGCGGTGAACGGGATATTGCCGTGGGCAATGTGGTGGGCAGTAATATTTTTAACATCATGGGTGTGCTCGGCCTCACCGGTCTGGTGGCGCGCGATGGTATTGCGGTAGCGCCCAATTTATTGGTGTTTGATATTCCGGTGATGATTGTGGTGGCGCTGGTGTGTTTGCCGATTTTTTTCACGGGCCAACGTATCAGTCGCGGCGAGGGCGTGTTTCTGTTGGCGGGTTATTGCGCTTACACCGGCTACCTGGTGATGCTGGCTAGGGGTTAAGTGCTTCTGCCAGTGCTTTTAAGTTGCTGATCGCGGCTTCGCGAGTGCCTTCATCAAGGAGTTGTTGGCTGGTACTATCCAGTCGCTCAATCCAGCCCGTCATTTTTTCGGGGGCTAGCAGAACCGAGATCAGCGAAGGTTCGCCCTGGGTCAGTTGGTGGCGCAGGGCCCGAAGTTGCAGTTGGCGAGTGTCTTCTGTCGAAAAGCCTTCTGCTTGTGCAAAGCTTGTGGGCATATTCTGGGCGATGGCGAGCAATTCAGCCTGGGCTGCGCGGCGCATTAGCGGCAACCGCTGGGCGCTTTTCAAACGCCAATAGCTGCGCCCCAAGCGCGAGTCTTTTAGTTTCCATTGCTTATGCATCTCGGCCAGATCCTGTTGCAGGATCTGGCCGGTTAGTTTCAACAGCTCGCGCCGCCGGTTATTGGGTAGTTCCTTGAGAGCGTAGCCCGCTTTGCGCTGCTCGGCGGTCAGCTGCGTTGCCAGAGCAAAGTCAGTTGCCGGTCGTGACCCTTCCACGCCCCATAGCAGCAGTTCCAGTGCGTGAAATCCCAGGGCTACTTCGCTCAGGTCGGTGAGCCCGTGTTGCTGGCGGAGACTGTCGATAGTCAGCGGAACGGCCAGGTCGTTGACCAGGCCAGAAAATGGGTAATCAGGCAGCGAATCCAGATAGCCCGGTTGCAGCTCCAGCGCATCAATTTGAAACAGCCAATGGCGCAATTCCGCAAATCGCACCGGGCTGACCTGGGCAATTTTCCACAGCAGATTCTGTTCCTGCCAGTGAAGATGGGCCTGGTGCCAGCTTCGCCGCGCCTGTGCCAGCTGTTGGTCGGTAGGTTGCGCGAGAAGTTGGGTCAGTTGCTCATTGAGCTGCTTCACCTGGGCTTCTGCTTGTGCCAGATGCTCGGCGCCTCGCGCCCAGGCTTGGTCGGCAGCGGCTTTTTCACGGGCGGGGTCGGCGTAGGCCCAGCCGGTAAAAAAAACAGCACTGAATAACAGCGCGCGAATTACCCCAGGCATGGATTCAGTCTCGCAAACTAATAACGGGCCAGCGGCGCTCACCGGCAATGGCCGCCAATCGCTCATCCGGATCTACCGCCACCGGGCGCGGCACTGCCTCCAGCAGCGGCAGGTCGTTAATCGAGTCGCTGTAAAACCAGGCGTCGTCCAGGTTGTGCTTGTGTTCTGCCAGCCACTGCTGCAAGCGGGTGACCTTGCCCTGCTGAAAAGTGGGAATGCCGAGGATATTGCCGGTGTAGCGGCCATCGCGGATTTCCGGGTCGGTGGCGAGAATGTCCTTCACGCCCAGGCGCTCGGCGATAGGGCGGGTCACAAAGCCGTTGGTGGCGGTGATGATCAGCAATTTGTCGCCCCGGTCGCGGTGCTCATCCAGAAGCGCCTGGGCCTTGGGCAGCATCATGGGCTCTATATGGTCGGCCATAAATTCACGGTGCAAATCCGCCAGCTCGTTCAGGCTGTGGCGGGCAAGGGGGGCCAGGGCAAAGCGCAGGTACTCGTGAATATTCAGGGTGCCAGCCTTGTAGTCCTGATAAAAACGGTCGTTCATGCGGCGAAATTCGTCGCCATCTACCAGGGACTTTTGCACCAGAAACTCGCCCCAGCGGTGGTCGCTGTCACCGGCGATCAGGGTGTTGTCCAGGTCGAAAATAGCTAGGCTCACGCGGGAAATTCCGGGGGAAGGCAAAGGGGCCGCCAGCATAACGACTGGCTGGAGGTGACTCAAGCCCGCCCCCGATAATCGGCGCTTAGCTTTCATTGCCGTGACTCGTGGAACTGTGGAACAATAGCCGCCAATTACCCTTTGACGATGAGCGCCCGCCCCCTGTCTTCAAGACGCTTGTGGCGACTGCTCCAGGACGCGCCCGTGATAGATAACGACGGATTCCGCCCCAATGTGGGCATTATTCTCACCAATGACCGGGGGCAGCTGCTCTGGGCCAGACGCGTAGGCGGCCAGGACGCCTGGCAGTTTCCCCAGGGTGGCATCAACGCCAACGAAACCCCCGAACAAGCCCTTTACCGCGAACTTCACGAGGAGATAGGTCTCTATCCCCATGATGTGGAGATTCTCGCCTGCACCCGCGGCTGGCTGCGCTACCGGCTGCCCACCCGCCTGGTGCGCCACAACTCCCATCCGCTGTGTGTGGGGCAAAAGCAAAAGTGGTTTTTGCTGCGCCTGCGCAGTGACGACAGCCAGATCAGCCTCAATAACGGTGGCCGCGCCGAATTTGACGATTGGCGTTGGGTCAGTTATTGGTATCCCCTCGGCAAGGTGGTGGCTTTCAAGCGCGATGTCTACCGCCGCGCACTCAAGGAGTTGTCGTTGACGCACAGCGAGCTGGAAGACGCTGGGCGACGCAGCAAACCCGGCTCATAACGATTCATAACGCGGGAAGATCATGCTCAATTCGCTTCGCAGTATCGTCCAGGAAGTCAATGCCGCCCGCGACATGAAAACCGCGCTGGCGATCATTGTCACCCGCGTCAAACACGCCATGCACACCCAGGTGTGCTCGGTTTATCTGCGTGATCCCAAAGGCGAATACCTGTTAATGGCTACCGAGGGCCTTAACCAGGAAGCGGTGGGCCGGGTGCGACTCAAGGCGGGCGAGGGCCTGGTGGGGCGCGTGGTCATGCGCGAGGAGCCCATCAACCTGGAACAGGCCGAAGCCCACCCCGCTTACCAATACTTTCCTGAAACTGGCGAAGAGCGCTTCAGCTCTTTTCTCGGTGTACCCATCATCCACCACCGTCAGGTGCTGGGTGTGCTGGTGGTGCAGCAGGTGGAGCGGCGCCGTTTCGACGAGGGCGACGAAGCCTTCCTGGTCACCATGTCCGCCCAGTTGGCGGCGGTTATTGCCCATGCCGAAGCCACCGGCGATCTGGTGACTCTGGGTGCCAAACCGCGTCAGGCCAAGTTTGTGGGTGTATCCGGTGCGCCCGGTATCGCGATTGGCGAGGCGGTGGTTATTACCCCGCCTGCCGACCTTCATTCGGTGCCTTTCAAGGCCTGTATTGATATCAATGCGGAGTTGGAATTTTTTCAGCGTTGCCTGATGGCGGTGCGCGATGACATTAAAGAGTTGGGCGCCCAGCTTAAGGAGCGGCTCAACCGCGAAGAGCAGGCGCTATTCGACGCCTACCTGGCCATGCTCGACGACGCCTCCCTGGCGCGCGAAGTGTCCGAACGCATTCGCCAGGGCACCAATGCGCCCTACGCCTGGGCCGAGGTAATCCTCGAGCACGAGCGCACCTTCACCAGCATGAACGACCCCTACCTGCGCGAGCGCGCCACCGACCTGCGCGACCTGGGCCGCCGGGTGCTGGCTTATTTGCAGGAATCCAACCAAAAGTGCCGCATCTACCCGGATAAAACCATCCTGATCGGCGAAGAGCTTACCGCCTCCATGCTCGGCGAAATTCCCAAGGAAAAACTCGCCGGTTTGGTATCGGTGCTGGGCTCCAGTAACTCCCACGTGGCGATTCTGGCCCGCGCCATGGACATACCCACGGTGATGGGTGCAGTGGACTTGCCCTTTACCCAGGTGGATCAACGCCAGATTATTGTGGATGGCTACAAGGGCACGGTGTATGTCGATCCCGGCGCCCAGCTGCGCAAACACTACAAGGCTATTTACCTTGAAGAGCAGGAGCTGGTTAAAGGCCTGGAAGCGCTCAAGGATTTACCCTGCGAAACCCTCGACGACTACCGTCTGCCTCTGTGGGTAAACACCGGCTTGATGACCGACGTGGTGCGCTCCCTGGAGCGGGGCGCCGAAGGTGTCGGCCTCTACCGCACCGAAGTGCCCTTTTTATTGCGCGACCGCTTTCCCAGCGAAGAGGAACAGCGGCAAATTTATCGCGAACAACTTGAAGCCTTTGCGCCCCACACAGTCACCATGCGCACCCTGGATATCGGTGGCGACAAGGCGCTGCCCTATTTCCCGATTGAAGAAGACAACCCCTTCCTTGGCTGGCGCGGCATACGCGTTACCCTCGACCACCCGGAAATTTTTCTCGCCCAAATTCGCGCCATGATGAAGGCCAGCGAAGGCCTGGATAATTTGCGCATACTCTTGCCGATGATTACCAACGTGCCGGAGTTGGATGCGTCAAAAATTCTCATTCATCGGGTGTACAACGAACTGCGCGAAGAAGGCTACAAGGTCAAGCTGCCGCCCATCGGTGTGATGATCGAAGTACCCGCCGCCGTTTACCAGGCGCGTGAACTGGCCAACCGCTCGGATTTTTTATCGGTAGGCAGTAACGACCTCACTCAATATCTACTGGCAGTGGACCGCAACAACGCGCGCGTTGCTGACCTTTATCAGGCATTTCATCCCGCCGTGTTGCGTGCCCTGCAATTTATCGTGACCGAAAGCCACGCGGCCAAAGTCAGTGTAGGCATTTGCGGTGAACTGGCGGGCGACCCAGGCGCTGCCATTCTACTCATGGCTATGGGCTATGACGTCCTCTCTATGAACGCCACCAACCTACCCAAGGTTAAGTCGGTGATTCGCGGCATCACTCTCGGCCAAGCCAAGGCACTGCTTAAAGAAGTCATGGGTATGGCGGATGCAGAACAAATTCGCCTGCGCGTGGAGCAATCGCTGCGCGATGCGGGTGTCACGCGTTTGATTCGGCC
>CBFGWO010000138.1:0-8259 GCA_965652595.1 uncultured Cellvibrio sp.
ATGGACGACAGGGAGCTCATGGAGACATGGCTCCCTTTTTTATTTGATGCTTTTCTTATACTCGCCTCTCTGCCTATGACAGTACCTTCCTGATAAAGTCTGGAATTCCAACTAGCCTTTCAGTTAACAATTCTTGAGTCCTAAGCTCATATATTTCTTTATACTTTAAGTTTGCCTATAAAAGTGTTTTTATATGTTGGTGCTCCTTGGCATTAGCTCCTCCACAACAATAAACCGGAACCCGAAAAAATGATCCATACAAAATCCCGCGTTAATAGGTTTCTTGCGACTCCCTTGGCCTTAACCTTTGGTTTGATCTCAATGACCGCATGCGCAGCAGCGCCTGAGGAAAAAGAGCCTTGGCAGCAAGCGATGGAAACTGAGGTTTGGGAGCCTGTGCCCCCTGTAGTCACAGCAGAGCCCGGCCAGCCGCCCTCGGATGCCCTGGTTTTGTTCGATGGAAAGGATCTCAAACAATGGCAAAGCCTCGATGGCTCAGCTGCCCGGTGGAAGTTGGTGGGTGACGCAATGGAGGTGGCACCTAAGACTGGGGATATCAAGACGCGAGAGTCATTTTGTGATGTGCAGTTGCATGTCGAGTGGATGAGTCCAACAGAGGTCGAAGGGCTAGAGGGGCAAGGTAGGGGGAATAGCGGCATCTTTTTTCAAGAGCGCTATGAGGTTCAAGTTCTAGATTCACATCAAAATGCAACCTATCCCAACGGTCAGGCGGCATCTGTGTATAAACAACATATTCCGTTAGTGAACGCGACGCGTGCGCCCGGAGTTTGGCAGACATACGACATCATTTTTCGTGCCCCCAGGTTTGCCGCCAGCGGTACGCTTGAATCACCGGCCAGGGTAACCGTGATTCACAATGGCGTTTTGGTGCAAAACCATGTCGAGCTTCAAGGGCCAACATCCTGGATTGGTCACCCACCTTATGAAGCTCATGCCTGTGCACCCTTGCAGCTTCAAGATCATGGAAATCCTGTTCGCTTTCGTAACATCTGGGTGAGAAAGCTCTAGCTATCAAATGCTCGCGCACCCCTTGGGTGCGCACAGGCTTGCGACAAGTCCTTTAGCCACCTTACATCTCAAGGGTTCATCATGCTTAACATCTCTTGCTACAGGCCCCTACTTTGCCTGGGGTTGAGTTTATTTATTTCCTATTCGGCCGCTGCTGCGGAGATGTGGCGGGACTTAAATGAGTCAGGTCTTTGGCAAAAAGCCAAGGTAATCGAGTTGAGTGAAAGCCAACAGAAATTTGTCGTCAGCGAGCCGGGATCTGAACTGCGCTTTGCTCAGGCTACACCTGATGTCCCAGAGCTAAGAAGTAGCTCCGGCTTTGGAGATGCCTGGTTGGTTACTGAGTTTCAATTGTCCAAAGAGGCAAGCGCCGCCTTGTTGTTACAGGGGCGGTATGGAATAACTCTGGCAAACAAGGGAGCTGGTGGTTTAATTGCAGGTCCTGATCAAAACCGGGTACCAGGTCAAGCACCGCTTAAGCAGCAAGATCTTACACCGGGAGTGTGGCATCGGCTGGAGGTTAGATTTCGTGCGCCAAGATTTGATGAAGCCTACAACAAGGTTGATCCCGCGATGTTTTTGGACGTTCGGTTGAACGGTGAATTGGTGCAGCAAAATGCAAGAGTGCAGGGGTTTTCTCGCAATCCTATTTTTAATTGGGAAGAGCAGTTTGGGCCTCTGGCTCTGAAGCTTTATCAGGGCTCAATAGCACTAAAATCGCTCAACATACGCCACGCTGATTTTTCGGCGCTGACGATGCCTGATGATGCAGGTAAAACAAATCTCGACGAGTTGACGGATTTCGTCGCCCTTGGCAAACAAACCTATGCGTCTTTGGGCTGTGGTACTTGCCACGCCGTTGAGCAGGACGATGAATCGGTCAAATCTGGTCCAAATCTCTTCGGTCTATTTAGGGCGCAAGCCCGCGAGCGCGAAGTGGTAGAGGGAGATGACCAGCGACGCTTCACAATAAAGGCTGATCGCAGCTACTTACATGCCAGTGTGCGTACCCCTTCCGCGCAGCTGGCAATAGCGGAGCGCGGTAAAGACAATGGCAACGCCTATATGCCAATTATGCCTGCCTATAGTGAGCAGGTAGTGAGTGAACAGCAAATAGATGCGATAGGCGCTTATCTAGCGACGTTAAACCAGCGTGCCGAGCAGGGGCCGGTTATCAAGCTGGTGACCCCCGATGGTCCAAAGCACTATGATCCGCTGGAAGACAGCTTGCAATTTTTGGTAAAAGACCGCGTCAGAATTCAGCGCGGCCCGATGGCAGGCATGTCTGGTCGCAGTATCCACGTCGGGCAACCTAACGCCATTCATTACAGTTTTGATCCGCGCCTGCTGGCAGTTGTGAAAATCTGGCAGGGCGGCTTCCTTGAAGTATCTGGCGAATGGCAGAATCGTGGCGGTGGCGGGCTAAAAACCGGTTTCGAGGCACGCCTGATAGACCTTGGTGGTGATTACCTATTTGCTCCGCTGAGCTCTCGCGGTGAACTGATAGATTTTTCCTTTAAGGAGGCTGTTTTCAACGATTTTGAAACAGTGAATGAATCCTTATACAGCGAAGTTGACCACCTTGATCGTATCGCCGCCGTAGATGCACAATTTCTTGGTTATGAGCTCAACTCGAAACAGCCTGAGGCTGCCCCGAGCTTTCGCTATCGTCTTGGATCAAATCGTCTGGCGGTAACCCACGCATTGGCGGCGGATGGCAAAGTCAGTATAGAGGTTTCGGGTGAAGTAAAAGCACCGCAACAGTTTACCGTCAATGAGTCTGTGCTTCGCGGCGCCAGTGTGTCCTTGGGGGAAATCCGGGGTGGCGTTTGGCACTTGCCGGCAGGCACCAAGTCAGCCACTTTATCCGCTCAGTTAGCCGTCGCTTCGAATCCCTGGAAGCCGACATCAGCGGCGTTTAATCATCTGCGGCAACCGCTCAACAAGGTGGAAGCCAAGGCCGATTTGCCGCCCGGTTATCGCATTGAAAGCTACTTACCGCCCAAGGACAATTTCGCTCGACCTCAACTGTTTGAGGCGCTCGGTTTGGCCTTGGCAAAAGATGGTACCGTTGTGGTCGCGACGCGAACAGCAGGTATTTGGCGGTTGGTAAAAGGTGAATGGCATTTGTTCGCCGAGGGGATTTTCGACAGTCTGGGCGTTGAGATTGAAGATGACAAAGGGCTGCAACTGGTAGTAGGGCAAAAGGCTGAACTTACGCGCATCAAGGACACCAACGGTGATGGCCTGGCGGATAGTTTCGAAACGCTTTTTGATGCCCACAGCTTTCATGGAAATTACCACACTTACATGCACGGCCCCGCCAAAGGCGGTGACGGCGCCTACTATATCGCGATCAACCTCGCGCATTCCGATCAGGCAATTTACAAAGCTGGCGGTATGTACATGGGCGCCTCCGGTGGCTTTATGGGCTGGGCTATTCGCGTTAGCCCCAAGGGCGAAGCCACGCTGTTTGCCAATGGCTTACGCAGCCCCGCTGGTATTGCTGCTGGCCCGGATGGCCGCATTTGGTATTCGGATAATCAAGGAGAATTTGTGGCGACTTCCAAATTATTCGAATTGAAAAAAGATGCTTTTTATGGGCACCCATCTGGTTTGGTGGATTTGCCCGGGATGAACCCTGATTCCGCAGAAATTGCCTGGGAGAAGGTCAGTGCCAAGCGCGAAAAAGCTGCCGTGCTCTTCCCACACAACACTGTAGCCAATTCTCCGGGGCATCCAGTGTGGGATACCACTAAAGGTCGTTTTGGGGCTTTTGCCGGACAGATGTTCATTGGTGATCAAACCCAATCCAACCTTTTGCGCGTGGTGACCGAGACGGTGAATGGTGTTGAGCAGGGGGTTGTGATGCCCTTTGCTGACAAGATGGAGTCGGGAGTTATGCGTCCGGTGTTCCTGCCTGATGGCAGCTTGCTCGTTGGCCAGACAGGACGAGGCTGGTCAGCCAAGGGAGGTCATGTCGCCAGCCTTCAGCGCCTGGTTTGGGATGGCAAGACAACATCTCTTGATCTCTACAGCGTTTCTGCGACACCGCAAGGTTTCAAAATGACCTTTACCCAACCTCTGCCAGCATCAATTGCGGAGGCTGATTTAAAGTCGGGGCTCTCGCTAACTTCATGGGTTTATCGGGATGCCCCCGACTATGGTTCGGAGGTTATGGGGCGTCGTGTGGAAGAGGTTTCGTCGTTGCAACTTGCTGCGGATAGAAAGTCATTGACGCTTTCCTTGGCGACTCTTGAGCAGCCGGATATTCATCCCCAGCAAACGGCCCGCGTTTATCATGTGCAATTGGCTCTGCCGAAGGTGAATGAGTCAAAGCCGCTAAATGCCTACTACACGCTTTACCAATTTCCTGCGCGCTGAATCTTCACCTCTCGCTTTTATTGTGAGTCTTGGCCCGACCCTTTGGTCGGGCTTTTTGTTTCGCTCAAATATTGGGTCTCGACTGGCTTTTGTCGGTCAAGTTTGCTTAGATGCCGGTTGCATGCAAATCCGGTGTTGACAGGTAAATATGAAACTTTCCAGTGGGACTCTCACAGTAGATCTGTCGGCTGTTCAAGGGAACTGGCGCAAGTTGAAGCAAGTGGCGAGCTCTGCGCAGGTGGCGGCGGTTATCAAGGCTGATGCTTATGGCTTAGGCGCAAACAGAATCGGCCCTGCTCTGGTGGCGGCAGGCTGCACCAGTTTTTTCGTGGCCAATTTGGACGAAGGATTAGCCGCTCGAAAATTTTTACCTCCTGCCGCGCGAATTTTTGTGCTGGGTGGTGCTCAGCCGGATGCGGAAGATGAGTTTGTCACCGCCAATCTGATTCCCGTGCTTTTTAGTGTGGACGCGGTGAAAAACTGGCAGGCGGCTATGGTGCGAAGACAGATTGCCTCTCCGTGCGCCATAAAAATAGACACGGGATTGACCCGCTTGGGGTTGAGTTTGGCCGAATTTAACGCCTTGTGCGGCACGCCAACGTTTGCAATCAATGTGCAGTTGGTAATGAGTCATCTGGCCTGCGCGGATGAGCCCGAGCATCCGCTCAATTCGCTACAACTATCGCGATTTCGAAGTCTTTTTCCCTTGGCAAAAAAGCAATGGCCACGCGTGGAGTTTAGTCTGTGCAATTCCTCGGGCATCTTTTTGGGCAGTGAGTGGTGTTTTGATTGGGTGAGGCCGGGCGCAGCACTCTATGGCATTAACCCGACTCCCGGGATGGCCTCTCCTGTTGTGCCAGTTATCAGTCTCGCTCTGCCAGTTTTACAAAGACGGCGTTTAGTGGACGCGGCGACTGTTGGCTATGGTGCGGAGGCCAGGCTTCCTGCTCACGCTCAGGTTCTGGCTGTCGCGGGTGGTTATGCGGATGGACTTCATCGCATCCTGGGCGCCAAGGGCGAGTGTGTGGTCGGCGCTGCGCGCTTGCCGGTTGTTGGCCGTATATCCATGGATATCACGCTTTTTGACGCCTCAGCCTTGAGCCCACAAGCTTTCGCAGAGGTGGAGGAGGTTCACATTATTCATCCAGAGTTGGATGTGGATATCCTGAGTTCGCGTAACGCTGCGCTGGGGTACGAAGTGCTTACGAGTCTGGGCGCGCGATTTCGGCGGCGTTATTTGTCGCAGGATTATGTTGATGAGGCAGAGCTATGAAAGAGGCTTCATCAACGGACATCTTATCTCTGCCTAGTGTGCTCGGTCTTTTGTCGGATGGGCGTTTCCATTCGGGCGAGGAGCTGGGTGAATTGTTGGGCGTTAGTAGGGCCGCCGTTTGGAAGCAATTGCAAAAGCTGGATCTGTTGGGCTTGCAATTGGAGTCTGTAAAAGGCAAGGGCTACCGCATCCCTGGAGGACTGGATCTCTTAAGTGGTAGTCGCCTGCATTCGCTTCTGGATCCAGAAATAAAGCAATTGATTAAACAGTTGGATATCCGATTGTCCGTGGATTCAACCAACGCTGAGGCGTTGCGTCAGGCTTCCCAAATAGGCGCTGGCTACCTGTGTCTGGCTGAGCAGCAGACAGCGGGCCGAGGTCGGCGGGGTCGCAGCTGGGTCAGTCCCTTTGGCCGCAACATCTACCTTTCAATTTCCTGGGTTTTTGATGAGGGTATTCTCGCTTTGGAGGGCTTGAGCCTTGCGGTTGGTCTGGTTGTGGTGGAAGCACTCGAGCAATTGGGCTTTTGTGGTCTTGGTTTAAAGTGGCCAAACGACATACTTGCCCAAAACCAAAAGTTGGGTGGTGTGCTCTTGGAGATCAACGGTGATCCGGCGGGCCAGTGCCAGGTGGTGGTGGGTGTCGGATTAAATGTGTCTATGCCCCGGGGTAGTACCAGCGATATCACCCAGGCCTGGACAGACCTCCGCACTTTATCTCCAGCCCATTTCGATGAGCCGGGTCTCGGTCGAAATCAATTGGCCGCGAGTCTGATAAACCAGCTGTTGGGACTTTTGCGCGATTATGCAAATTGTGGTTTTGGGGTTTACCGAGAGGCTTGGCAGCGGCGCAATGCTCACCATGACCAGCTGGTTGAATTGAATCTGCCAAACCGCAGTGTGGTGGGAAAGGTGTTGGGAGTTGATGAGAAGGGCGCGCTGCGACTCGCTACTGACGAGGGCGAGCAAGTATTCTTTGGCGGTGAAATTTCCCTGAGGGCTGTCAGATGATACTGGAGGCAGATCTGGGCAATAGCCGTATTAAGTGGCGATTAAGAGATGCTGAGCAGCTGTTGGCAAGCAGTGTGACTGAGGACTTGGCGTCATTTCTGTTGCAATCAAACAAGCAGGTGCTGGCTCAAAACCTTCCCCTGGCGCGCTTTTGTTGCGTCAGCGTGCGCTCTCAAAGTGCCAATGAAGAACTGGCCGGTGAATGTGAGGCCCTTTGGGGGGTCTCACCTGAGTTTGCTCGAGCTGAGGCGCTGCTTGCTGGTGTGGTAAATGGGTATGAGTCCCCTTTGGATTTAGGGGCAGATCGCTGGCTCGCAGTGGTTGCGGCTTATAGTCGATTAGCCAAATCCTGTGTTGTGGTCGACGCGGGTAGCGCCATTACCGTCGACTTGGTCTCTGATCAGGGGCGGCACTTGGGGGGCTACATAGCGCCTGGTTTGCAACTTATGCGCCGCAGCCTAGGCATGACAGCAGGTGTGCGGGTATCGGCTGAATCTGGCATATGGGATTCTGCTCCGGGAAGGTCTACTCAGGCTGCTGTTACAGCCGCGTTGAGCGCCATGGTTTCTGGTCTTATAGATGAAGGAATACATCAACTGGAGGTGAAGGGTGCGCCTGCTCCGGAGCTGGTGTTGACGGGCGGGGATGCAAGCTGGCTCAAGACTCGCTATCCTGCGGCACACTATTGGCCTGATCTGGTTCTGGATGGCCTGGCAATTGCGATGCCGGGGAGCTGAGTCAGAATTACCGCGACCTGGGGAAGGGTTGAAGAATGCGCGCACTATTTATCATTCTCGTTGTCCTGAATCTGCTGGTGTTTGCCAGCGTGTGGATATTTGATGCCCCCGCATCTCAAGCGCCTTCTGTGGGAGCTGGCGCGCCATTTGCGCCGCAGCGCCTACTTCTGCTGCAGGAAATTGATCGCGACTCAAGCTTGGTGCCTTCTTCGCGAGGCGCGGTTGCTGAGGGGGCTGCAAGTGAAGGTGGTGAAATGTGCACTATGGTTGGCCCTTTTGGCAAATTGCTCCACGCCGAATACTTTGTGGATCGCATGGTGGCTATGGATGTCGATGCGACCATTCGCTCACTGGAGGTGCCCGATGGTGTTGGTTACTGGGTCTATTTGGCGCCAGAGGTCTCGGATGCGGCGGCGCTTCGCCGGCTTTACGAGGTGCAGTCTAAAAAAATCGACAGCTACATCATCCCCAGTGGCGATTTGGCCCGCGGAATTTCTTTGGGTATCTATTCTGATCGTGCTGAGGCTGATGCGCGCTTGCGCGAGATAGCCGATCATGGCTATCAGCCAGCCGTGAGAGAGGTTGCGCGTGCCATCAGCGAGACTTGGGTCTCTTTGCCTTCCGGGCAGGGCGAGGCCATAGATCAACGCGTTTGGCTCGAAATTCTTGGGCAGTATCCCGGCGTTGAAAAAAGACAAAATTTTTGCCCGGGTGTTGCGCCCCAATAAAAGTTTCTCTAGAATCCCGCCTCCACAATAGGTCGTGACCTGAAAAGGCTGGCGTAGCTCAGTAGGTAGAGCAGCTGACTTGTAATCAGCCGGTCGGG
>CBFGWO010000139.1:0-8121 GCA_965652595.1 uncultured Cellvibrio sp.
ATTTAGACCTCGGGCACCAAGAACTGCCTGGTTACGAACTTCAGACATATCCGGTAGCGCAATAGCCTTGGATACTGCAAAACGGCTAATAAGATCGTCGGTTAGCTCAACTTTTAAGTTAAAGCTCGGTAACACGCCATCCCATTCAGCAGTTTCTCCCAGGGCCCCTTCATCGAAATCATTACCAAAGGCCTTTTCCTCAGCAGTCAACCAGTTATTCGCGTCGCGGGAGTAAGAGATCAAGGTAGTCACCTCTTCCAACCAGTCGTCCTCCGACTCGAACAAGCCTGGGTCGAAAGGTCCGATTTGATCTTCAGCCCACTTGCGAATAGCTCCACTGTCGGTCAAATCGGTGGGCGCTCCCGCAGGGAAGGCTTGACCAATCATGTCGGGGAACTGTACCGAGCCAAGGGCATCGCGTTCCAGTTTAACGTAGCGCAACCCGACATTACCGTTGAAACGCAATGACCCTGCATCCGAACCAAAGTCCAAGCGAACATAGAACGCCTGGTTGGTCTCCGTGGTGTCATAGACTTCAGCCGGAACGAAATAAGTGCCAGGAATGACATCGGAACGATTTTGGTAGGGCTCCCAAATGCCCTCACCATCGGGGTTGTTCTGAGGCAATTGGCGACCAGCAATGACGTCCTTTAACAGACGTTCGGTAGGGAAAATAAAACCATCGCCCGGAATGGAAACCACGCCACCGCGATGGAAGTCCGACCAATCAACGTATTCGAACTGATTATTGATGGCACCTTGCAGCTCAGACAACCACAGAGCACCATCACCACCACCTGGCGCCCACTCAGCACCTATATGACCCCAGTTATAAGAGGTGCTGCGCACCACCTGGTTGCGCTCTGCGTAGCGAAGGCCTGCCTTGACTGAGGTAAGGAGACCGCCATTATCAAAGTAGTGGGTCATATCAAAACGACCAGCTCTGGATTCACCTTCTGACCGCTCGTAGTGATCCATAGCAGAGCGTAACCAGTAGGAATCGCGATCCTGGAAGTAATTTGAGTCGCCCGCCGCTCGATCGTTAGAGAAACCGGGGAAATCGGTTGCGTACCACTCTGGATTGGCGTCACGACGCCCAGCCCATGGCTCAATCACTGTGAGCTTAGGGGTATCGCCGCGCAAATCAAAGTTCTGCAAGGCGTGAATACCCAAGGCAACTTGCAGGTCATCATCGCTAGTAGTTGCATCAACAAACTGCAAATCACCCTCAAACTCCCAAGCATCGTTTGGTGTCCACTTCAAATTGAAGCTCAAATCATCAACGATGGTACGGGTGTCCTTGTAGCGAGTATCAGCCTGATACTTCTGGCCAAAATAATCATCGGAAGTGACATAACCGTCCGGAGCAGTGTCGCCCAAGCCCCATGCCGCATCCCATCCCCGCGGTACACGGCCTTCACCACCACGCCAACCGCCACCGTCAGTGATATAACCGGATTCAAAAATGCTATCTCCATTAAAGGAGAACTCTGTACCAGGGAAAGGACGCGCACGACGGTTTTCACTGACTGTGCCATCGTCGTTGGCGTCACCATAGCCACCCTGATACTTGATGGCATTTTCTTTCCAGCTCAGCCGCGCATCTGAACGCAAGAACTCTGCAGTCGCTTGCAGTGTTTCATCCGGGCTCGCCCACTGCAGTGCACCAGCAAATCCTCGACGGACACGGTCATCTTCTTTGGTAAAAAAGTTGGAACCATTGGTCATCCATACCTGACCATCTGCCATGGCAACACTGGAAGGTGCACCCAAGGTGTCGGCACGATACTTAACAAAAGCATCACTTTGAATACCGTGAGAAGTACCAATCAACTCGGAGTATGAGGCGTTAACCAGCAACCCAAACTCGCCGAGATTTTCAGTCATCCAGCGGTTACTGTACAAACCTGAAACAGTAGGGGAAGCCTCTTCCGCCATATCGCCGTAGGATAAATCGCCGGTCAAAGCGATCATTTGACCATCGCGATCGAAGGGCTTGCGGGTTTTCAAACTGACGGTACCACCAATACCACCTTCGATCATGTCGGCGGACTGGTTTTTATACAAATCAACACCGCCCATCAGTTCTGGAGGCACGTCTTGGAAATTCAAACCGCGGCCAGAGTTGGCTGTAAAAGAATCGCGACCATTGAACTCGCTTCGAGTGGCGCTCATACCACGAATAACAGCACCGCTACCCTCCACACCAAAGTGGTCAGGGTCTTCCGGGGCTTGGAAGCGCTCGATTGATACGCCAGGCATCCTCTGCATAGCTTCGAGTACGCTTCGATCCGGCAACGAACCGATGTCCTCTGCTGAAATCGCATCTACAAAGGTATCAGCGTTACGCTTGATATCTTGAGCGTTCTCAAGGTTTTGGCGAGTGCCACTGACTACGATTTCCTCAATTGACGAATTTGCCTCTGACGCGTTCTGCGCAATTGATGGAGCGCTCAATGCCATGACACACATGGCGAGCATCGACTTTTTAAAATTGGTAGTTTTGTTGGCGTTGTCTCGATAGACCATAGCGCGTTACCCCGTTGTTATTATGCGGCGTTGTTATTATCTACACAGTGTCGATCAGCAGCGGTCAGAATGTGCAACGTCGGCTGCTAGCTTTCAACACCCACTAATTTAAATTCAATTGATCATACTTAACTTACGAACCTTAAAAGCACCCGAATCCAATTAAGGCTTTTTATAGTCACTATCTAACGTTCATCACGAGTGTCAGACTGACAGCTGTGGAGCGCGTAATAGTTATTCAGACCACTCCTTCAATACTGCATTATGCTCAACTAAAGGTCAAACAGTAAATAAGGCGTAACTCGCGACGCTTTAACACGTCTAGCCTCGTCACGCATTCGTAGAGCAAAATTAATTAACAAGCAGAAGACTCCGACTAAGAGCCCGACCCAAAAGGGGCCGGGCATCTAGTTGGAAGACCTCGTTACCGGCGAGATTACTCGATAGTAAACCTGCGCAGCAGAACTGGGTCAGCTGATTCTTCTCTGGCCGCTAGACCTGCGCCCTGAAGCTTGATACCCACACGCAGAGCGGAAGGCTCAGTGGGAACATTCTCCATGACACGTTCGAAACGGTACCAGCCATCCCCCAAGTCCTCACCAGAGGAAAGAGCGATATTGCCGCCAAAGTTGCCTGAATAGCTGTCGCTGTTTTGCTGGATATAAATCTGTACAGCCATGCCTGGGTTCTGGGTGATGTAATAGTCGCTAAGATACAGCTCCACGCCGACCGTAGCGCCCTCCAGATCCGGAAGCTCCCCCTCACCAGCGACGTACATTATCGTGCGCTCACCATTGTTGTCAGTGGCTTGCCAATTAGGCTCAATACGCAGTGCACCCGCTTCACCATCGTACGACAGATCTGGAGCACCCTCACGTCCTTGCCAATTGTCATTGCCCCATGCACCCGAATCAATCGCAGCCTGAGAAGGAACAATTTGGAACGGACCAGTATCAGTAGAGGAAACAATGTTGATCTGCATGCTATTGATAGTCAGACGACCAGCGGGCTGATCAGTAACTTGTAGACCAACTCGAATGTTCTGGCCCTCCTCTGCGACAAACGCTGCATTTTCAGTAGCGCAACTCACTTCGAAAGGCTCGCCCGGTGTAAGCGAGGCATTACCTACCCAACAACCCCATTCGCCTTCGTAGCTACCAAAGTTTTGCTGGATAAGAGGCTGGACATTCGCACCAGAGTCTTTAAATGCCTGATCAACGGTAAAGGTCATATCGAAGCTGCGACCCACCAGATCAACCGGACCCTCCAGCAGATAAACCAACTTCTGACCACCCCCAGTGGGCTCAAAGTAAACGCCACTGTCGTCGCGCTGAAGCGCGACCTCTGAAGGCGCATCCATTACAGTCCAAGCCGGATCATTAGCATCAACGATCAACGGGCCAGTTCCGGAAGCCGGGGTCATAGTGACATTATCTAACCAAAGCTGACCACCAACCTCGGGTGCCTTGCCATTGGCCACAAAGCGCACACCAATTTCGTTGATATTGCGCAGAGTAAAGCCCTCGTCGTGCCACAAGAAGGTACCGTAATCGATGACTTCAACATCATCCACCATTACAGTCTCGCCTGTGCCTGCTGCCAGCTCCCACATCTCGATGCGGTTCCAGCCAGCTTTGGGCAAGTAACCTAGGCTCACACCTTTACGCCCCTGCGCATTACCCAACAGCAGATGCATACTCATCTTGCCGTCGGCGGCGTACTCTTCAGTGACAAAAACCCAAATACGGGCGGCGGAACCCGCCATATCACTGACTTCATTTACCGCACCGAAAATATCAAGTACATCATTTTCGCCAGCCCAAGTCGGGGCGACAGCCAATACTTTTTCGCCGGAATTCCAACTGAGTGCAGCGGTCGCGTTACAGGTGCCCACACAGCGGCTGGACCAACCGCTAACATCGGCCTCCTCGCTGAAAGGGATAAAATTGAAAATACGCGGCTCACCAGGTTCAGGTTCGGGGCCACCACCACCGCCACCATCACCGCCGCCATTAGCGGGAGGCGGGGTCTGACCGGAACCCAGATCAATACTCCCACCACAGGCAGAGAGCGCCAAGATTGTGCAGAATGCGATCAGTAGTTTTTGTAACATATTGAAACCCTCTATTATTCTAGTCTTTGATTTAATTATTCTAAGCGGAGGCCTGCCAAACCCGACTGCCATCCGCCATCAGTAATTACTGACATTTCTTGGAAGTTCACGTGACTCAAAGCCTGAAGAACACTCAAGCCAACCGCATGTCGAATAACATACCACACAAATGTTCCAACCAACCATAAGCCTAATAAATTTTCTTTGCGCGAGAATTTGGGAAAAAAATCCGATAATTAGCTATACCCGCAACAGCCTAACTCAATCTTTTAACAAGCCTCAATTCGAGGCAAAGGTGTACGACTCCAAAACGCTTTGCGCTAACTATTTATATAACGCGAATCTTAATATAGCGAACGCAAGAACCAGCTTGTTCACATATAAAAAACCACTGCGCATAAAAAAGCTCTTCGCATCAACAACACCAACAACGCCAGGAACCTCTTTCAATTTCGACAAGATTGCGTCACCACATTGCTTGCTTATAGCTCCGAAGCCAGCCCCCCCCGACGAACAAAACACGTCATATAAATTACGTCAATCAGGCATCAAATGGATGCCTCAACACAATAGTTTCTACTCTATCCGGCCCAGTGGAGACAATATCGATGGGTGTCGCCATCAATTCTTCCAGGCGCGCGATATAAGCACGCGCATTGGCCGGCAGCTCCTTCAGAGTCTTGGCGCCAACGGTGGACTCCTTCCAACCCGCCATTTCCTCGTATACCGGCTGGATATCCGCCCAACCCTCAGCGTCAAAGGGAATACCCGTGGGCCTGCCTTCAGCATCCTGATAACCGATACAGATCTTCACCGTTTCCAAGCCATCGAGCACGTCCAGCTTGGTAAGGCACACGCCGGTTACACTATTAATGCGATTGGCGTGACGCACCGCCACTATGTCAAACCAGCCACAGCGGCGCTTGCGGCCAGTAGTTGCGCCGAATTCGTGGCCTTTTTCGCCCAGATAAGCGCCCACTTCGCAGTCCAACTCCGTCGGGAAAGGGCCGGAGCCCACGCGGGTGGTGTAGGCCTTGGTGATGCCCAGTACATAGTCCAGGTACATAGGGCCGAAACCCGAGCCGGTGGCGGTACCACCTGCGGTGGTGTTGGATGAAGTCACGAAGGGATAGGTGCCGTGGTCGATATCCAGCAGCGAACCCTGCGCGCCTTCGAAGAGAATGCTTTCACCCGCTTCGCGAGCCTGGTGCAGCAGTTCGGTCACGTCGGCGATCATCGGCAGCAATTGCTCCGCCCAAGCCTGACAGCTCGCAAGGGTTTGTTCGTAATCAACCGCAGGCACTTTGAAGTAATGGGTCAGCACAAAGTTGTGATACTCGAGCACTTCCTTGAGCTTGGGCGCAAAGCGCTTCATGTCGATAAGGTCACCCAGGCGCAGGCCGCGACGGGCTACCTTGTCTTCGTAGGCTGGACCTATACCCCGGCCGGTGGTGCCAATCTTGGCGTCGCCGCGGGCAGCTTCGCGGGCCTGATCCAGAGCAACGTGGTAGGGCAGAATCAGGGGACAAGCTGGCGACAAACGCAAGCGTTCACGCACAGGCACACCTGTAGCCTCCAGCTCGGCGATTTCCTTTAGCAACGCCTCAGGCGAGAGCACCACCCCGTTGCCGATTAGGCAGGTAACGCCATCGCGCAGAACGCCAGAGGGAATCAGGTGCAGGACGGTTTTCTTGCCCTCGATCACCAGGGTGTGACCGGCGTTGTGGCCGCCCTGAAAGCGCGTTACAAGGGAGACCTGATCGGTCAGCAGATCGACGATCTTGCCCTTACCCTCATCACCCCACTGGGTGCCCAATACAACGACGTTCTTGCCCATGATTTGGTTTAACTCTCTGTGTAAATGACTTTAAAAACAGTGAAAAAAGTCTGGGCGCCCGCCAGCTTAGCGCGGGTCAGTCAGACCTGGGACTACAAAGACTTGAAACTGTAGCCCTCAGTAGAAAACACCAGCAAACGATCGCACCCCAGCTCAGCCGCCGCTGCGGGGGTAGAAGCACAAACCACTCGCTCACCCTGGGCGCGCAAGGCTTGTACTGATTGCCACTGGCTCTGAGTCAGCGGTTCCAGCGCCAGTATGGCGGGAGTTGTAGCGTTGCTGAGCAGACCCAACTTGCTCAGCGCGGTCAAGTCCACCGCAAAGCCGGTGGCTGGGCGTGCCCGGCCAAAGACTTCGCCAATGTGGTCATAGCGACCACCGCTGGCGATAGGGTTGCCGTAACCTGGCGCAAAGGCGGCGAACACCAACCCGGTCAAATAGTGATAGCCACGCAATTCGCTCAGGTCAAAATAAAGCTCTGCCTCCGGGTAGCGGGCAGCAACCAGATCGGCCACCTGTTCCAACTGATCAACGGCTGCCAGCGCCTCGGGCGCCAGATTGGCAAACAATTGGCGGGCGCGGGCCAGCACCTGGCGCTCCCCTGCCAACAGCGGCAGAGCAAGTAGCACCTCGGCCAGCGCCGGGTTGTGAACCTTGGCGGCCACCCAGGCCTGAATCTCCGTCATGGCCTTGCGTTGCAACAACTCGAAAAAGGCATCTTCCTGTTCGGCGTTAAAACCGGCAGCGGCAGCCAGCGCACGGTAAATGCCCACGTGGCCCAAATCCAAATGCAAGCGCGGCAAACCCGCCAGCTTGAGCGATTCCAGCAATAGAGAAACAACCTCAACATCGGCACTCACGCCTGGCTCGCCGTAAAACTCGACACCTGCCTGAATGGGGGTACGGGTGGCCAGAGGACTTTTCGGGCGGGTGTAAACCACATGGCCTGCGTAGCAAAGACGATTGGCGCCCTGGCGGCTGAGGCTGTGGGCGTCCATACGCGCGGTTTGGGGGGTGATATCGGCGCGGATACCCAGAGTGCGGCCACTGAGTTGATCGGTGACCTTGAAGGTGAGCAGGTCTATATCCCGCCCCAAACCGATCAGGAGTGAATCTGTGTACTCCAACAACGGCGGGATCACCAAATCGTAGCCCCAGCGGCTATAGAGATCCAGCAACTGGCGGCGCAGTTGGTCGAGGGGCTTGGCATCGGCGGGCAGAATTTCTTCCACCCCGTCGGGCAAGAGCCAACGGTCGGCGTAGGTCATAGCGACTCTAAACGTGATTATTTCAGTAAGTACAACAACCCAACGCCCAGAAGCATGCTTATCAGCCCCAGGATACGCAGTTGTCGGTCGGACGCCTCGGCTACTAAAGCCAGCATCCGCCGCCAGCGGGTTGGATAAAGAAACGGAAGTATCCCTTCGATAACCAGAAGCAGACACACTGCCCTGACGAAGTCTTCCCACATAAGGTTATGCCTTCAAAAGCGTCCCACAGAGAAAAGCGATTACCCATAAAAAACCGAGCCAGCAGCTCGGTCGCGGAATTTTACACGCTTTGAAGGCGAATGTTGAGTCAAAAACAGGCTATTTTTTATGGCCTGCCATCCATGGCGGCCACCCAGCGGGCCGCCGCTAAA
>CBFGWO010000140.1:0-7783 GCA_965652595.1 uncultured Cellvibrio sp.
TTCCGTCTGTGAGTTCCAGCCCCAATGCCTGGGTGTGTGTATGGACGTGAATGCGCGGGTGATCTGCAAGCGCCTGGCACAGAGCGGGTGGGCTTAGCCAGCCAGCGGTTGGGAAATAGAGCCCGCCCTGGGTCAGCCGCACCCCGGCCAGTTGGCTGGCCTCCGCCGCCGACACCTGGCGTACCAGGGCTTCCGCTCCTTTCAGTAGGGGTGCCAAGGCGGTTTGCAGGCGCGCTTCGTCATCCGTGTCTTGCAGTTGCAGCAGGCCGCAGGCCTGGCCCAGGTGGGGGCTTTGTTGCCAGTAGGGGGCGTAGTGGCGCAGGGCGTACTGTAGGCAGGCCAGGTTAAAGGCGGCCAGGGTTTCCTGTTTGGGCGAAAGGCGGGCATAGACCATGCCCTGAGGATTGCCCGAGGCGCCAGCGGCGAGATGGGCCTGGACCTCAACCAGGCTCACCTGCCAGCCGCGCTCTGCCAGGGCGCGGGCGGTGTGACAACCGGCCAGGCCACCGCCGATCACCAGTGCGGTTTTTTCGCTGGGTTGCTGGTAAGCGCGGATCAGGTGCCAGGGGGTGATGCTGGGGCTATTGTTGTCGCTGTCGGTTGCGCTGGGTTCATGTATCTCTGCGGCGCTGGGCTTGTCTGTCTCTGCGGCGTTGCCGTCAGGGATGTCGACGCGTGCAGCGACCATTTCTCGCTTGCGGCCATAACCGGGCACTCGTTTGACGCTAAATCCGGCGCTGCGCAAACCCTGCTTGACCACGCCTGCCGCACTAAAGGTGGCGGCGGTGGTGCCAGGGCCGCTCAGGCGGGCGATGGCTGCAAAGAGGGCGGGCGACCACATTTGCGGATTTTTGGCGGGGGCGAAGCCGTCCAGAAACCAGGCGTCCACCCATGTGGCGGCTTGCTCGGCGCCCCCGAAGCGCAGTTGCGCCAGGCCCGCCGCCGCATCACCAATGATCAGCGTTAGGTGCACCCGCCCACCGGCAAACACCAGGCGGTGAAAACCCTCGCCCATAAACACCGGGTAGTTGTCGATCAGGGCGCGGGCGTAGTCGCCCAGCTCAGGCCAGAGTGCCAGGGCGCGCTCCAGGTCGCGGCGATGCAGGGGGTATTTTTCGGTGGTGACAAAATGCAGGCAGGCTTGGGCGGGGGCGCATTGGTCCCACAGTTGCCAGGCGGCCAGAAAGTTAAGGCCGGAGCCAAAACCCGTTTCGCCGATGGTAAAAAAAGGCACTTCCAACCCAGCAAAGCGCTCTGCCAGCTGGTTGTGGTGCAAAAACACATGGCGGGTTTCTTCCAGGCCGTTGGCGCGGGAAAAGTAGACATCGCCAAAGCTGCGCGACAGCGGCTGGCCTTGCTCGTCCCACTCCAGTTGGGCGTGTTCCAGCGCAGGGCTTTCCGTGCTCGGCTCTTGTGGGATGGCGGGCGTTTGTTCGTCGCTCACAGCCCAAACTCGCGCTCGAGTTGGGCGCACCAGTCGCGGATGCGCGCCTCGCTCAGTTGAAACTCGTTTTCCTCGTCCAGGGCCAGGCCGACAAATTGCTGACCGTCGGGGGTTAGTGCCTTGGAGCCTTCAAATTCATAGCCCTCTCGCGGCCAATAGCCGCAGGGCTGGGCGCCCCGGCTCACGAGCTTGGCGTGGAGGTAGCCCATGGCATCCAGGAACCACTCCGGGTAGCCCACCTGATCCCCCAGGCCGTAAAGAGCGATTTTTTTGCCGCTCAGATCCAATTCGTCTAACTCGTCCCAGATTTCTTCCCAGTCTTCCTGCAGCTCGCCGTAATCCCAGGTGGGGATGCCAAAAATCAGGTACTCGTAAAAGCCGGCGGTCACTATGGGGGTGTCGGCGATATTAAAAATGTCCACCCGCGCCTCTCCCAGCTGGCGACGGATTTTCTCGCCCGCCATCTCGGTGTAGCAGGTGGAGCTGCCGTAAAACAGGCCGATAGGCGCGTGCGTCATGCTGCCCCCAGGTACTCGCTGGCCCAGGCTTTGACCCAGTCGCGGGTCAGGGCTTCCGGGTCTTCGCCCTCGCTGGCGTCCAGTACCAAAGGCTCACCCAGACGCCGGGCGCCCAGGTCTTCAAAGGCGGCATCCAGGGCGCGACCGCCCTCATTAAAGCTGGTGTAGCTGGAGTCGCCCAGGTTCACCACGCCGTAGCGGCGCCCGGCAATGCGGGGGTAGTCGCGCACCAGGGCGAGGTAGAGGGGTTGGATATTGTCGGGCAGGTCGCCATTGCCGGTGTTGGAGGTGCAGATCAGGAGCACTTCTTCTTCGTCTGCCAACAGTTCGGAAGCGTCCGGGTTGAAGTTGATGCGGCTGCTGTGGCCGAGGCTGCGCAACTCCTTATCAAGAGTGGCTGCTACCGTTTCGGCCGTGCCCATCACACTGCCCACCAGAATGTGAATCTTTGCCATGAATTTACCTCGTTAAGTCTGCGCGATGCTGGCTGGCGCGCCGCGCATGATAGCGGTTTAGCCGGCGCCCGGATAACCCAGCTGGCGCAAGCCCTCATAAACCATCACCGCCACCGCATTGGATAGATTCATGCTGCGGCTACCCGGCTGCATGGGTATACGCAATACCTGCTCCTGCGGGAGTGATTCCCGCAGCCAGGCGGGCAAGCCGCGGGATTCGGGGCCAAATACCAGAAAGTCACCCTCGACAAAGCAGGCGTCACTGTGGGCCTTGTGGCCTTTAGTGGAGAGGGCAAAAAGGCGGCCGGGTTGGGCGCGGTCGAGAAAGTCTGCCCAATCCCGGTAGCGCTCCAGGGATTGCCACTCGGCATAGTCGAGCCCGGCGCGGGTCAGGCGCTTGTCATCCAGCTCAAACCCCAGGGGTTCGATCAGGTGCAACTGGCAGCCGGTATTGGCCGCCAGGCGGATGATATTGCCGGTGTTGGGCGGTATTTCCGGTTCATATAAAACGATATGGAGCATTTGGCGTTTTTCTCGTTATGGACTATCGTCAGTACAAAGCTCAATTTTTTTGCGTTTTGATTATAAGCAAGGGTCAGGGTTGATGGGTTTGGCCATTATAAGGATTGACGTTGTTCGTGATGACAAAGGGCTGGGCAAACTTCTTGCATAGTGTCATAGTGTTTGGCGCATAAAGCCACAAAGTAAACTAGACTGATAAAAAACCGGCTGGAGCAGCAATTTGTTAAACCTGTTTGGTGCCAGATCCCGTCAAAATGCCGCCATTGGTCTCGAACTGGGGCCCGAGGGCCTTGCATTCGCGCATATTCAGCGACCTGCCAACCAGCAACCCCTGGTGGCTCATTGCGAGTACCTGCCCCTCGAGGATTCCGAAGACGGCCTGGCCATTTTTCAGCAGCGCGTCGCCAAGCTCGGCCTGCAAAAATTGCCTGTCAATCTGGTACTGAATTCGGGCCAGTACCAACTCCTGTTAGTCGAAGCGCCCAAGGTGCCAGCGGAAGAGCTGGTGGAGGCCTTGCGCTGGCGCATTAAAGATTTGATCAATTACCCCGTGGCTGAGGCCGCGCTGGACGCCTTTTTCCTGCCCGAAGATTCCGCGCGTGGTGGCAACCCTATGGCCTACGCCGTGGTGTGTCAGCGGAGTTTGATCGCCGCCCAAGTAGGTGCCATGCACCGTTTGCAAGTCAACCTGGCAGCCATCGATATCCCGGAGCTGGCCCTGCGCAATCTGACCGAAGCCTGTTGCGACACCCGCCGGGGCGTTGCGCTGGTGCGGTTGGAACAGGGCGGCGGCAGCCTGGAAATTGTGCGCAGCGGCAACCTCTATCTGGCGCGCCAGTTTTCACTGTCCTACAACGCCGGTTTGCTCGACGACCTGCCCGCCGATGCCCTGGTGCTGGAGTTACAGCGTTCTCTGGATTATTTCGAGCGCCAGCTGCGCCAACCGCCGCCCGGCCAGGTGTATCTGTGTGGCGAAAACCTGAGCGAGGACAAGTTGACACCGGATATCCGCAACAACCTGGCGGTGGGTGTGGATTTGCTCAACCTCGAGCAGGGTTTGCAAATCGCGGAAGGGGTACAGCCCCACATTCTGCCCCTGTGCCTGACGGCGCTGGGTGCAGCCCTGCGCCAGGAACAACCGGCTGACGCCGGTAAGGCGGGTGGCTGATATGCAACAGATCAACCTCTACCTGCCTGAGTATCGCCCCAACCGTGAACCTCTGCGCACACACCATATGCTGTGGGGGCTGTTAGCGTTTTTTGTGCTGCTGTGTCTGGCCAGTGTGCTCGGGGCTATGGGTAATACCCAGGCCGCTAAAGAGATGGAAGCCAGGCGTAGCGAAGTGCAACACCTGGAGCAGCAATTGGCGCAGTTCAGTCGCCAGGCGCCACCGGATCAGAGCGAGCAGTTAAACCTCCGCATTCGGGAGCTGGAAGATGAAGTGCAGCGTCGGCGCGACATAGCCCGCGCCATCAATGCCGAAGCTCCCGGCCAGCAAAGTGGATTCTCAGCGCAGTTGACCAGCATGGCGCGGGTCTCCAGCGAGCAGTTGTCACTCGATATTTTTTCGCTACAAAACGGCGGCCGGTTTGTGGAGCTGGGTGGCTTTGCGCGCACCGCCGAAGAAGTGCCCGCCTACTTGCAGCGGCTGCTGAGCGAAGCCAGTTTTCAGCACACAGGATTTGGTGTGATCAAACTGGAAATTCCGGACAACGCCTCTCGGGTAAGGTTTGATATTCGCAAGGCCCCAACGCCTGCCACCAATAGCAATCAGCGAAATGGGGGCGCGCGCTAATCATGTTCGAAAAATATTTTATTCCCCTGCGCGACAATATTGATGCGCGCCACCTGCGCGAGCGAGCGCTGATTTTTATCTGCCTGCTGGCGGTGGTGTTTGTGATCTGGTCGCTGCTCATCCAAAGCCACGTGGATAAACGCAGCCGCGAATTGCGCAGCGACGCCGCCGCCATTAACAGCCAGCGCGAAAAACTCAGCACCGAAATTGCGGAGGCCACGCGCCTGTTGACCGCCGACCCCAATCGCGAACAAAAAAATCGCATCACCCAGCTTGAACAGGAGATCCAGCAGGCAGATCAAAGCCTGATTAGCGTCTCTCAGGGCCTGGTACTGGCCAGTGACTTGCCGCAGCTCTTGCGCCAAACGCTGGCGCAAACCACCAAACTTAAACTCAATAGCCTGGAAACCCTGCCAACGCGTGAGCTGGCACTGCGTGCCACAACACTGGGCGGGCAGGGTGCTGGCGTTTATCAGCACACAGTAGTACTGCACCTGTCGGGCAGCTATTTTCAGGTGTTGGATTTTGTCAAAGCCCTGGAAGCAACTGGCGTGCGTTTTTATTGGGATAGGCTGGACTATCAGGTGCAGCGCTATCCCCAAGCCGAGATTGAAATTCGCGTCTATACCCTGAGTACCGATCGAGGGCCTTTAGGTGGTTAAGCCAATTCTTATCACGTCTTTGCTGTGTTTGTTGGCAGGGGTGGGCGGTCAGGTGTTGGCCGATGAAAGCCTGCGCGATCCAACGCGGCCGCTGGGTCATGTGGCGCGCGAAGTCAGCGGTGATGCGCCCTTGCGTTTGCAAAGTATTTTGTACAGCGAGTCGCGCAAACTGGCTTACATCAACGGCCAGGCGGTGATGGAGCAGGAAACCTTACCGGGCACTGGCATTAAGGTAACGCGCATTTATCCAGACGCAGTCAGTTTGCAACAGGGCAGCAAAACCTGGCGCTTGACACTCAATACTCTCGACGTAAGACAGTCATCACGGGACACTCAAAAATGACCGAGCTTTTTACCCCCGTTAGACAAATTCGCGGCCTGAAAATCGGTGGGCTTTTGCTGCTGTCACTGTTGGTTGCCTGCACTGGCCCCAAAAAGCAATTGGAAGCCGAAAAACTGCTGGACGACTTGGTGGCACAGCAAAGCGAACGCCCACCGGTGCCCGAGGCCGTCACCCAGGCATTGGCGAACCAAAATCTCACCGCCACCAACACCCAGGCAACGCGCGAGCGCTTTGACGTGAGTGTGCGCGATGTTGAGGCGCGGGACTTTTTTCTCGGCTTGGTCAAGGGCACGCAAACTAACATTGTTGTTCACCCGGATGTTAGCGGCAGTATCTCGCTCAATTTGCGTCAGGTGACGGTCGATGAAGTGCTGCGGGTAACCCGCGATATTTACGGTTACGACTATAAGCTCGAGCGTGGCATCTATACCGTTTACGCCAACGAAGTGCGTACCCAGGTTTTTCATGTTAACTACCTGGATGTGCAACGTGTGGGTGTATCGGATACCAGTGTGATGATCGGTCGCGCCCAAACCAGTGGCAATAATTCCCGTGGGGGTGGTGGTAGCAATAATGCAAGCCAAAGCGATACCGCCAACCTGCTGGACATAGGTGCTGGCGACAAGGCGCGCTCAGGTGCAGCGCTTACGCCCGGCTCACGCGTGCAAACCCTTAATCGCACGGATTTTTGGAGTTCGTTGCACACCACTATCGGTGCCATTATCGGTGGCGAAACCGATGAGCGCATGGTGATGGTTACGCCCCAGGCAGGTATGGTAGTTGTGAAAGCGCGGCCCCATGAGCTGAATGCGGTGCGCGATTTTCTGGAACGCTCCGAGCTGAGCGTAAAACGCCAGGTGATTCTCGAAGCAAAAATTATCGAAGTACAACTGAACGAAGGCTTTGAGGCTGGCATCAACTGGGGCCAAATCAGCGGCCAGCTGGTGCATGGCCACAATCTTGCCGATGGCTTTGATGTGGCGCCCGGCAGTGGGGCCGCTGTTAATCGCTTCCGCAGCATCAGCGAAAACTTTTTTTATCTGGATGAAAACGGCGTGCCGCAGAATTTATCCATACCTTCGCGCGAGGATACTGGCTCAGTATTCGCGTCCTTGTTGCGGGTAAATGATGTCACCAAGCTGCTCTCGCTGCTGCAAACCCAGGGGCAGGTGCAGGTGTTATCCAGCCCGCGTGTTTCGACGGTCAATAACCAGAAGGCCGTGATTCGTGTTGGCGCCGATGAATATTTTGTTACCGGCATTTCCAACAACACCACCTCCAGCGCCACCTCGGTGACCTCGACGCCCAATATTGAACTCTCACCATTCTTCAGCGGCATCTCACTTGATGTGACGCCACAAATCTCCGAAGCCGGTGATGTGATACTGCACATTCATCCGGTGGTGAGCGAAGTGCGCGATCAGCTCAAGGTGTTCACCGTTGGCGATGAAAACTTTTCGTTGCCCTTGGCATTGCGTGGCATTCGCGAATCAGATTCCATTGTGCGCGCTGCCAGCGGTCAGGTGGTGGTGCTGGGCGGCTTAATGCAGGAGCGCAGCAGCAATCAGGATGGCAAGCGCCCGCTGTTGGGTGATATTCCTGGGGTTAACGCGCTCTTTCGCACCAAAAATAAAAGCCGTGTAAAAACGGAATTGGTCATATTGCTTAAGCCGCTGGTGGTGGACGAAGGCACCTGGGATGCGCAGCTGCGCGAAAGCCAGCAGAGCATGCAGCGTATGGGTGACGAATATCGCCAGCGGTAACCCGAATCCGGAGCGAGCAGTTAACCGGTTAACGAGAGAGACGCGCCATGTACCGTCAGCACTTTGGCTTGCAGGAACACCCGTTTTCGCTGACGCCGGATACGCAGTTTTTCTTTAACAACCCCAGCCACCGCGAGGTGTTGAGTACGCTGCTGCTGGCGCTCAAGCACAGCGAAGGCTTTATCAAAATTGTGGGAGAGGTAGGCACAGGAAAAACACTCTTGTGCCGCAAATTGCTTGCCAGTTTGGGTGAGGGATTTTTAACCGCCTATATTCCCAA
>CBFGWO010000141.1:0-7757 GCA_965652595.1 uncultured Cellvibrio sp.
ATGCGCTAAGCACCTGACTATAAAACACTTTGATCAAAACGCAAGCAGGATAACGGGGAGGTGTCGAAGGATTGATTTTTTAAGCAGGAATCCCGCCAGCAGAGCCAGCGGGATTAAGGGGGGCATTTAAGGCAGGGGGTTATCAATAGTTATGGCAATCGCCACTCATTCGGGCAGCACCCAACGAATATTATCCAGCAGCACTTCAACACCCGCCTGATCGCCCCACGCAGGCAAGAACACAAAAGGCGTGTTAAAGCCATTGATGTTCAGTGGGCCGTTGCCCGGTGCGGGCAATGCCAGCATATCCGCCAAGGGAATTTGGTAGGTTTGCCATACGCCCTGCGCAGGAGCCGGGTTGAGTATGTAGTCGCCAGTGCCCTGTGACGGGCCGCTTTCGGCTTTCACTACCAGACCAGTGGTGTTGGAGCCGTAGCTTACAACCTTGATATCAAATTCCACGTAACCAGTGGCCGCAAAGGCACTGCCATTTTTGGGGCTGGTGGATTGGATAAATGCCAGGCCGTTGTTGCTGGAATCGCTAAAGGCTACACGAATAACTTCGCCGCGCTCGTCGTCATTTACTTCGCTAACGGTGACGTGGCCAGTATCGTTATCCCATTTGCCCAAGCCAAAATCCCAATTTGCGCCCACCTCGCCGTCTGCGTAAACCACAAAGGTTTCATTCAATTCAGAGCTAACACCGGCCAATACCGGGTCCACACTGCACGCAGCCAGGCAGGTAAAGCGGATGTTTTTCAGTTTTACATGGGCCGTGCCGCCCGCCGGTTCGATAACAAAAGGGTTGAGCACTAAATCAAAATTTGCCTCGCCCGCCTGAATGTTATTGGGCAGTAGTTGGTTAAAGGGCACAGACACACTCGTCCACTCACCCAGGGGTGGGATATCAATGGATTTGTAGCTCACATTGGGCCAGCCGCTGTCGACTTTTATTAGCAGTTCGGTGGCGGGCTCAATGGCCTCCACCAACAAGTCAAATTTAACCTCGCCCAGTTGTGCCATGTTGGTGAGTTTAAAACCGTTGTTTACGCCTTCCACCGCGCTCATGTCGCCCGTCATTAAAAAGGCATTGCCCGGTGCGCCGTTAAACATAATGTCCCACACCACCTCTTCACCCAGGGTGTGGGCCGGGTTGGAGACAACATTGCCCGCATTGCCGCCGTCATAAAACGCGGGCACCAGCGTGTTGGTTACACTTTGTCCGCCAACAGAAAAGTCAAAACTGCTTACGCCATTGTTGTAGAGCGAAAAGCTGTTTTGTGCCGGTGCTGGATTGCCAGGCAATGGTTCAACTTGCGGGTTTACGTTGGTTGCGCAGCCTTTGCCCGTTTCGCTATCCAGTGTGCAGCGGTACACGCGAACATAGTCAACCTCCATGGTTTGCGGAAAGCTGGTTTGCTCGTTGGGTGAACCCGGCCAGTTGCCGCCTACAGCGATATTCATAATGAGATGGAAGGATTGATCGAAGGGTGCGCCTTCACCGCCAAACGAATAGCCCTGTGCCTGGCCATCCCAAAAGTAGGTGTACCAACCGTCGGAGGTTTGGGTGAGGTAGTGGGTGTCGTTAAAGTACCAGCGAATTTCGCCTTCTTCCCATTCAACAGCGTAGGTATTAAAGGTTTCCCACACGTTTTGCGTTGGAACGGTTTTGCCGCCGGAGTATTGGTTATTGGGCCAGGCGCGACCATAGTGCAGGGTGCCGTGCACTTCGTTGTTGACGCCGCCATTCAACGGGGTGTTGAGGTTGACCGCTTCGAAAATGTCGATTTCGCCCGAAAGTGGCCAGGCGCCGTAAACCCACTCGGTGGGCAACATCCAAATGGCGGGCCAGATACCTTGGCCATGGGGCATTTTGGCGTTGATTTCCAGTCGGCCGTATGTCCAATCACCTTGGTTTTTGGTGCGCAGGCGTGCCGAGGTGTAGGGCTGGGTTTTGGAGGTGTCGTTGGGGTTGTAAGCCGGATCGTCGTCGAATACGGCGGGGCCGCTAAAACTTTCCTGGCGCGCTACCAGGTGCAATTTGCCATCGGCCACAAAGCTGTTTTCGCTGCGGGCGGTGTAGCATTGCAGCTCGTTGTTGCCGCCGCCTGCACAATTCACTTCGTGACCCCATTTACTGGTGTCTATGCTGTCGCCTTCAAACTCATCGCTCCATACCAGCTCCCAGTTTGTCGCCGGAGCGCTGCTGCTGGAAGAAGACACCGAGGATGCGGAGCTTTGGCTGCTGGCGCTGCTGCTGTTTTTTGATCCACTGCTGCCGCCACAGCCGATGATTGCCAAGCTGAGGCAGGCAATTGCCCCGAGTGCGGCAAAGCGATGTTTGACGAATGGCTTTTTGTTCATAGTCACCTCGTTATGATTATTGATTTTTTGCGGAAAAAAGCCCCCGCCAAGCGGGGGCGCAAGCATAGAGAGCCAAAAGACAGGGGTCGGCACCCGATCTTTAACAGCTACTGCAACGGCCTGACACCGCCGCAGATTCATGTACCGGCACGGAGGTACCGATGGGGTGATACTGGCAATAAATCCCTTTGGGGTCGTCCCACTTTCTGATTTGAGCCAAACATGGGCCATTGATGGGGGCTATTCCATCAGCGCGGCGCAGTATTCGGCTAAAAATGCCTGGTGACTGGGGTAGTGCGCCAAGCGTTTACTGTGTTCACTTTCAATCGACTGCATTAAGCGGGCAAGTTCGTCGCGGCTGAGCTTGTCCACCACCGGATGATAGTGTTTGGGCCTGATGCCCTGCCCCAGCATCACTTGCTGCCAGGAACCTTCGAGAAACAGCTCGTCGTGCTCGCGAAACACACTGGTGGATTCTTCATAGAGCGCGATCTTGTTGGCGAGGGTTTGCGGCACCGACATTTGGCGGCAATAGTTCCAGAATGGCGAGTCGGCGCGGCGCGTAACCTTGTAGTGCAGGATAATAAAATCGCGAATGCTCTCGTATTCAAACTGCGACTGACGATTGTATTCATCAATCTGGACCTGGTTAGCCGTGCCATAGGGCAGCATGCGAATCAGGCGCACTATCCCGGTTTGAATAAGATGCAGGCTGGTAGACTCCAGTGGCTCGAGGAATCCGCTGGCCAGACCAATGGCGACGCAGTTTTTGTTCCACTGCTGGCATGCGCGCCCGGTGCGAAAGCGAATCACACGGGGCTCGCTGCGCAAATCGCCTTGGATATTGGCGAGCAATCGCTCGCGCGCCTGGTCATCATCGAGATAACGGCTGCAATACACCAGGCCGTTGCCCACGCGGTGTTGCAAAGGAATTCGCCATTGCCAACCCGCGCTGTGTGCCATCGAGCGAGTGTAGGGGTGGGGCGCGCCAACAGATTCGGTTTGCACGGCCAGCGCCCTGTCGCAGGGCAACCAGTGGGACCAATCTTCGTAGCCGGTGTGCAGTGCCTGTTCAATAACCAGGGCGCGAAACCCGGAGCAATCAATAAAAAAATCGCCTGGAATTTTTTCACCCGAGGCAAGAATCAAAGCCTCTATATGGCCAGTGTCCGGGTTGAGAGATACCTGTTCAACTTCGCCTTGAGTGCGCACTACACCGCGCTGTTCACTGTACTGACGCAAAAAATTGGCGTAGCGGCCAGCGTCAAAATGGTAGGCGTAGCCCAATCCACCCTGTGGATCAAGCATAAAGCGGCCGGCTTTGGCAGCACGAATATTTAACGAGTAATCCCAATAATCTTTTGCAAGGCCTTCGCGCTGCGCCTTGAGCCAAAAGTGCTGGAAGTTGGCCATCCAGGAATCCTTGCCCACCAAGCCGAAGGGGTGCATATAGGCTTCGCCCTGATCGCCCCAGTTTTCGAATTGAATTCCCAATTTAATGGTGGCTTGTGTTGCGCGCATAAATTCGCGCTCATCGATACCCAGAAGCGTGTTAAAGGATTTAATGGCGGGAATCGTGGCTTCACCGACGCCCACTGTGCTTATTTGGTCTGATTCAATCAGGCGAATGCGCAGGGTTTGACTAAATGCATTGGATAAAGCGGCGGCAGCCATCCAACCAGCGGAGCCGCCACCGAGAATAATCAGCGTTTCAATTTTCTTCATGGGCTTTTTTGGGCGCATGCCACTGCAATGAAAAAAGAGAAGCCGCTGTAACAGCGGCTTCTCCAAAGTGTTACAGCTATTAAAAGCTGTAACGCACGCCGAGGTTGTAACGTGCTCCATATTGGTAGGCAGACTTGAACTGATTTTCGTAGCGCGCATACACGCGCTGTGAAGCATCATTCACGTTAATGCCTTCCACAAAGACCGTGAGGCCTTCAACCCAGGGCAGGTCGTAACTCAGGCTCATATCCAATTGGCCATAAGCTTCGGTGTAGTAAGGCGCGTTGCCTTCGCCAACACCATTCAAGAAGGTATCGCGCCAGTTGTAGGCGATACGGCCCTGCAAGCCATCTTTATCGTAAAAGACCACCAGGTTAGCCGAATCGCTCAAACCGGGCAGCACAAACTGGAAGTCAGTGGAGGCGTTATCCACATCCAGATTGCTTTGCACAAAGGTGGCGTTGGCTTGAACACCAAAGCCGCTTTCACCAAACATGTGTTGCACTGCCACTTCCCAACCGTGCAGGCGCGCTTGCTCCTGATTGATGGGCTGGGACACACGGAAGGTCGCCAGTGGATCTGCATCGGTTTGCACAATGGGGCTGCCCGCCGGACGCCCCATGTTGATGTTGATCTGCTCAATAATGGTGGTGTCGTTAACTTCGGTACCGGCTGCTTGCAAGTCGGCAATAGCCTGTTGCACGCGGGGGCCGGCCGCCGGGTCGCGCAGGTTACCCACAGTGCGATCAACGATTTGATTCACAATAAAATCATCAACCTGCTTCATAAAGAAGCCCGCTGACATATAGCTGCCTTCGTTGTAGTACCACTCGAAGGAGAGGTCGAAGTTATCCGACATAAAAGGCTTGAGGTTGGGGTTACCTGCAGTGCCTGTGCGCTCACCCGGCTTTGGCCGTGTGGTGACGTCGAAGGTGCCAATCATTGAACCGAGGGTTGGACGAGTGATGGATTTGCTGTAGCTGATGCGGCCGACAACATCCTCAGTCACATCCAATTTGGCGTCGATGTTGGGCAGCCACACATCGTAGTCACCGCTCTCTGCGGTGTAGCTGCTTTCGGATGCGCGATTCAAACTCCACTCGGTTGAACTCACCCACACCAGCTCCGTTGGGTCTTGCTGGAAGCTGTTGGCGGTGATGCTGGTGGATTCATAGCGCAAGCCAGCGGTTACGCCGAGCGGCATGGACGCAATATCACCCAGGGTATTGACTTCAAGGTGCGCGCTGGTGGTTTCTTCGGCAACGCGATGGTCGCTCACCGGATTGCCGTTGATATCCGGACGCATCACGCAAGGATTACAGTTGGTTGGGCCTGAACCCCACACCCACTCTACAGGTTCTTGCCAGGGGCCATTTTCCAACACGGCCACGCCCGCTTCGAAATCCCAGGAGTGATATACAGGCACATTGGAGCCGCCACCCGAAAATGATGGCGTTAAACCATTGAGGTTGTGCTCGGCAAAAATATCATCCGGGAATAAATTGGCATTGCCGCCGTACCAGCCAGCAGGAATCTGGCCGGTGCTGTAGCCGCGCCAACGGTTGGCAATTTCGGCGTGCCCTACACCAAAGTTAATCGAAGTTACACCCGAATCTGCATCGGTATCGAAGTTGCCCGATAGTTGAAATTGATCCACTTCCGACTTGTTGATGTTGTAGTTGGCTTCACCAAACAGTGAATCATAAGATGCCGCCGTGGGAACACCATTCACAATACCTGGGCCGTCAGGACGAAAGGTAACATGCATAAAAGGAATTTCAGCCCCGGCGGTAGCATCGTAGGTTTTTTCGTCGATAGAGGCAGCCGCCAAAATCAGGAAGGCGTTGTGCCCGCGACCCTTGCCCCCATTCTCGTTAGTGGAGCTGTGAGCATCAAACGCCAGAGTGAGATTATCTGTCGCCTGCCACTCCAGATTGACACCAATAGATTCGTTTTCGGTTTCGGAAGTATTCAAGCGAATATTGGAGGCGAAGTCGTCACCGGCGGCAGTCAGTTTGGTGATGGTGCCATTTTCGTCAATCACCACATCGCGAGCATCACTGCCGGAGTCGTTGTACCAAATACCGACACCCACGTTGGTCGCGGTAAGATCCACTTTTGAGTAGGTGTAGTCCACTGTGGCTTTGAAGGATTCCACCGGCTGGTATTGCACGACAACTTGAGCATTGGTGCGTTCCCGTGAAAAATCTTCGATGCCATAACCGAAATTGCGCGGATAAAACACAGTGCCACTGCTATCTGTACGGTTGTCGGTCACGCTGCGCAGGTTGTCACCAGCGGCACCGGTAAAATCAATATCGTTGCGCCAGTTGGCAATGTCGGCGTTGACCGCACGGTTGTCACGCTCTTGATAGGAACCCGACACCGCAACACCCAAGGTGTCTTCCGCCAGGGTGGTACTGAAGATGCCAGAGATATCGGGCGTAATATCACTGCCAACTTCATTGGTGGTATCCATCACGCCTTTGATACCCACAGAGCCTTTGGTGCCGGGATTGTCGAGTGGACGCGCTGTGCGAATGTTGACCAACGAGCCGATACCGCCGCTGGCGCGACTCGCACTAAAGGTCTTGTAGACATCCACACCACTAACGGTTTCAGCGGCCAGATCCGAAAACTCGAAACTGCGGCTAAAGCCGTTGGTGGGCATCTGGCGCCCGTTGAGGGTCACCAGGTTAAAGTCCGGGCCAAAGCCGCGCACGGTGATCTTACTGCCTTCATTATTTACACGGTCGATAGACACACCCGAAATACGCTGGAGCGATTCCGCCAGGTTGGTATCGGGGAACTTGCCTATGTCTTCGGCAGAGATGGCATCCACCACGCCACTGTTATCGCGCTTGATATCCATCGAGCGCTGCAAGCTCGCACGGATACCGGTAACCAGTACTTCTTCGATGGGTGCATTGTCCTGGGCAATAGCGACACTGCTCATCCCCAATACAATTGAGGAAGTGACCGCAGATGCCAGCAGGGTTTTCTTGAAACCGGGGGTTTTGTTCATGGAGAGCTCCACTCGTTATGTTGACTTATGTTTATTTGATGACGCGCGCAGACCTGGGCCCGGCGGTGGCGTTTTTTCACTCGACAGCTATCGAGCGGCGCTGATCATCACATGAGTACAACAAGTGGTCGTCCCACTTTGGGTTTTGGCACAACATGACCTGTCTCACTTTTGTTTTTGCGTAAAGCGGAACAGATTTTTTACCGAGAAGGTCTCACAGAACAACGAGTTTTTGCTCTTGGATTTTTTATTGGGCCTCTCCCTTGGGGCTGGCGGTTAATGAAGGCTGAAATGCTTTCAGCTCGGCTGGCAGCTGAGGGTTGAATAGATCAAAACGGCGACGTTTATCCAGACTGAAATCAGTGACCGGATTGCCGTGATGCGCATAGAAAATCTCATCCAGCTTGCCGGTTCCCTGCAATTTCTCTAACCCCTGGGTCAATCGCTCCGCAAAATAGGTCTTGGTGGGGTTTACATAAAACACCACCGGAAAGGGATAGACCAACAATAAATCCTGCTCGCGCACCAACCCTGGCACTGAGGCAGCACGCTCTTGCCATACGCTGTCAATTTCATTTGCACCAAAGGCCACATAGTCAAATTCACCCAAAGCCAGGCGCACAAATAAGTCATCAAAACTGCC
>CBFGWO010000142.1:0-7741 GCA_965652595.1 uncultured Cellvibrio sp.
TCGGCGCCGAACTGAGCCGCCACAATGGAGGCAAGAAAGACCACCAAGCCCAAACAGGAATAAATCACCAAGGCGGTGTTAATAACTCGGCTGGCAGCCTGGGGATTTTGTTGGTGAATGTACTTGGCGACGTAGCGGGTAATGGCCTGGGAAAACCCCATATCCAATAAATAGTAAGTACCCACCAAACTGGCGATAACAATCCATAAGCCGTAAAGATCTTCGCCCAAGGTGCGAATTAAAAACGGCATCATCACAAAGCCGATAACGATACCGACCAGTGTTTGGGCAATGCGCAACATAGAGCTGCGCGCGAGGAGTTTGGCTTTGCTGGTCACGCGGCAACTTCCTTGGGTTTTATCATTCGAGCGCACCGGCGCAACCAGCTTAGTGGTTTGGTTTCCAGGCTGAAGCTGGTCATGCTGGTTTGGTGGTTGGCGATGCGCTCTTTGTAGTTAGCGTTTTTGCCCATGCCCGCCATAAAGTCGTAGGCCTGGCCTTGCTCCAGGGCGGCCTCGATGGCGTAGCCAAAATGAAGTGCGCCCAAGGCAATTTTTGGGAAGTGATTTTCGTAGTAGCCGGATTGCAGGTTGTAGCGCTTTGCTTGCCACACAAAATCAAACATCACCGACACGATTTCGCCGTTCACTCTCATGGCTTGCATGATGGCTTGCCCACCTTCGGCGGTTAAGCGCTCACAAAAATTGTGTAAAAAGCGCTGCGACTCAGGCGAGTAGCAGGGGCCACCCCAACGGTTTATGTGAAATTCGTTAAGCTGTTTAAAAAACTGTGGCGCTTCGTGCCAGGCGTAATCCACAAAGCTGATCTCGCCTATTTGGGCGAGCCGCTGGCGACGGTTGTAGTAGGCGAGGCGCGTGTTGGAACCGAGTTGGTCCAGCCAGGTTTGAAAAGGCACCGGCTGCACCGAATAACTGGTGTCAATGGATTCAATATGAACCGGGCTGGCCAGGCGCGCCGCCAGGGCTTGTATATCGTAAATGGCGGCGCTGCTCTCTACATCGGTGATGCGCATTTGCTGCCAGCCCAGTTTGCGCAATTCTGTGGCCAGCTCTTTGATGCCGCCCGCCATGCTGACAAGGGAATTCAGGTTGTTGTATTCCGCTCTGGGTGTACTCAGTGGCCCAACACCGTTGCCGGGCAGGCAAAGTATTTTTAGCGGGAGAATTTTTTTTAGGCGCGTGCGCGTGAGGTAAACCTGCTCCAGCGGATGCCCGCGCCCACCCAGGTCAATCAGGGTGATGCGCGGGTCTTTACCCCAGGTGTCTATCCAGGCTTGTACCCAGGCTTGGGTGCGAAAGGGCGATGTCTCGGCCATGAAATCCCGCTACTTGAGCCTAGCCTTGGCTTGAGCAAGGTGCTCACGAATGTCCTTGTCATCCGGCGCTGCCTTGGCGGCTTGCTCCAGATGTTGAATGCCTTCGGCCACTTGGCCCTGCTCTACCAAAACCCAGCCATAGGTATCCAGCACAGCGGAACTGGTTGGCGCCAGCTCATAGGCTTTGCGCGCCGTATCCAGCGCGCGGGGATCTTTTTGTTCGTAGTAAATCCACGCCAGGTTATTGATGGCAGCCACTAAATCGGGCGCCAGTTCCAGCGTGGCCTCGTACCAGATCACTGCTTGTTGTATGTCGTTGCGCTGGTGGGCATTGAGCGCTTTGATCAAGGTCGGGCGCGGGCTTTGTGGCAGAGCGCTGATCCATTGCTCCAGCATGGCCTGGGCTTCTTCGCTCGCGCCAGTTTGTTGGTAATGGGCGTAGATGGCTTCGCCCGCATTGTCGCTGGGTTTTTCTGCCCAGGATTCGCGATAGGATTTAAGCGCAGCCTCGGGTTTTTTGTCGGCGCGATGGATGGCGCCTTGCAAAAACAAATAGGCAGCGAGGTTGTCGTCAGTGCGCGGATACTGGTCGAGCAGTTTTTGCGCTTCGGTGATGCGCCCGGCGCCCAGTTCGATATCGATCAGGTTGGCAAGATAAAGAATGTTATCCGGATTTAGCTGTTGCGCTTTCATCAGGCTGATGCGCGCATCAGCAAAGGCTTTTTGCGATTTCAATTCCAGGCCTTGTTGGCTGTAGAGGTTGGCGGCCACACGTTTAACCAGATCTTCCTGGCTGCGCTCCAGGGCTTTTTCGATATGCGTAATCGCCGTAGGAAGTTGGCGCTGGTTAAAGTAGAGCTGCGCCAACACCACCGAAGGCTGCCAAAATTTTTGTTGCGCTTCCAACTCCTTGAGGTAAGCCAGCGCCTGGTCGCCTTTTTCAAGTTTTTGCATGACCGAAAGCCAGCGAGAGTAGGCGGCGATTAGCGCCGGATCTTCTTTCAGTGCCGCCTGCCAGGTGTTTGCGGCTTCCTGTAGTTGGGCGTTCTGTTCGTAGGCCTGAGCTAAGCCACTGTAGGCCATTGCCCTTTCGGCACCACGGCTTTTTTCCAGTGCTTTGCTAAACGCCGTTTGCGCTTTTACGTAGGCTTTTTTGTGCAGCTCCAGCCAGCCTTCCAGAAAGTGGCCGCGTGGGCTTTCCGGCTCGGCGGCACGCAGTTGCTTTACCAGGGCTTCGGCATCTGCCAACTGATCTTGTTTGAGCAATGTGTCGAAGTAGGTTTGTTCGATTACCAGATCCTGCGGCATTTCCGCGTAGGCCTTTTGTAATTGGGCCAATGCCTGTTCCGGTTGGTTGAGGTTGAGGTAACGCTTGGCGAGCGCAATGCGCAAACGCTGCTGCGCGGGATTAATCGCCAGGCTTTTTTCGATTGCCAACGCGCCCTGGTTGTTGGTGACATCCTGATCCAGCAGCGCCAGCCCGTAGGTGGCCAGCAGGGTGGCGTCGTTGGGTTGGTTCTCTACCGCCGATTGCAGCAGGCTTAGGGCTTCGTCGGCGCGATTGGTGCGGTATTTAGCAACCGCCGCCGCCTGGATCACCGAAGGATTGGTGGTTTCTGTGTCGATATATTCGTTAAAGAGTTCCAGCGCTTGTTCGTTTTCGCCCTGCTGGTATTGCACCAGGCCAAGCAGCGTGCCCGCATTTTTGTCGGCGGGTTGCTGGGTGTGAATTTCGGTGAGCAGCTTTTCTGCATCCTCGAGCTTGCCTTGCTGGTAAAACTCCACTGCGTCGGCAAATTTTTGCTGCATGGCCTGACCTTCGGGATTGGCGTCGGCAAGCAGTTTTTGATAGGCATAGGCCTCGGAGGTGCGGCCTTGCTGAATCAATACTTGCGTTAAATGACCGAGAATCATGGCGCGCTCGACGGTCATCACATCGCCCACTTTTACCAGCGTCAGTGCTTTGGTGAGGTATTTTTCGGCGGGTTCCAGTTGATTGGTGTAAAGCGCAATTTCACCTGCCATGGTGAGTGCCTTAAGGTGGTCTGGATTTTTTTCCAATAATTGTTTGAGCGTTTGCGCGGCGGTTTCTTGCTTGCCTTGGGATAAAGCCTGTGCAGCGCGCAGGTATTGCACTTGATCGGCGGCGCCCTGGTCGGGCAGCGCGGCCATTTGTTGCAGGGCTTTTTCGACGGCCTGGGTATCGCCCAGCGCGATTTGCGCGTGGGTAATCAGCGTGAGTTTGTGGAGTGCTTCACCTTGGTCGGCAACATATTCATTTAACAAGTTGAGGGCCGAGCGGTATTTTTTGCCGAATACATAAGCCTCTGCTAACGCAAGGCGCGTTTCGGGCATTTGTTCGTGCAGGTTTTCCAGTAGCGATTGGGTGGACGCGTAAGCGCCCACTTGATTGTAAATACCGGCCAGCAGCAGGTAGCCCGATGATGTGTCTGGCTGCTGCTGGATGGCGTTGCGCGCTTCGATCATCGCCGCGCGGAATTGCCCCTGGTTTTGGTAGGTGGCTGCCGCCCGCTCATGACGTGCAGCCTCTTGTGCGCGATCTTGTTGTTTGTCTCCACACGCCGTTAGCGCCAGGATGAGGGCCAGGACAGTGAATTGGGTAATCGCTTTCATAATCGTTATGCCTGCCAATTAATAATGATAGGAAAGTGACAGGCCGCCGATGACTTCGTCGTAGTCACGTTCGCCTGATTCGGATCGACTTTTTTCCTGTTCTGCAAAAACACTCAAGCCAAGGCCGCTTTTGAATTCGTAGCGATACTCAACCAGGCTGCGATCCAGGGTGATGTTTTCGTTGTTGCGGGCGAAATCCTGATCGCGGCGATTCCAGCGGGCGTTGATGCGCGCCGCTTGGCTGAATCTGTAGCTGAGGCTCACACCGCCGCTGCGTTCGTCGTTGCTCAGTGGCGCAGTGAGGTATTCGTCTTCCCGCGAACCCAGATTCACGCCAAATTCGCAGCGCTCGCACAGCGCTTGGGTGGTCCAGGTAAGTTCCAGGCTGCGCCTTTCTATTTGATCAACACCTTCAGCACTGACATCACCGGGACGCGGCACACCCAGCTCACCGCGATTGCCGTCACCCAGGCTTGAGTCGGTGATGCGTTGCTCGGCGTAGAGGCTGAGTTGATGCACACCAGCATCATATTGTGCTTCGACTCTAAAACTTGGGCCGGAATTTTCCTGGTTATCCAACTCTCTTTCGGTTTGGTTGTAACCTGCGGCCAGGGTGTAGCTCAGGCTGCGCAGGTTGGTGCGATAGGCCAACATGGCGGAGCGGTATTGGTAGTCCGCAACGGGAAAAAATTCAAATTCCACTTTAGTGTGTTGTGCGCTGAGATCCATGCCGTGCGCCGCGCTAAAATCCCGTTGCCAGGCGAGGCTGGCGCCTGTGTATTCTGCGTTGCGCTCTTCGTTAAACCGGTAGTCAACTTCTGTGTAGCTACCGCTAACCAGCAAACGATCAGCCGAGGTAAGGCCCAGATGAAAACTGGGAATCACAGAAAACATTTGACGCTCATCCCGGTTACTGAGCAGTTCAAGATCTTCGGCGCTGCTGCGCAGACTGCGACGTGAGTGAGTTAACAGCAAATCGAACAATTGGGTTTGCTTGCCAATACGGAGGTGGGAGTCACCTTCAACCAGGTTGCGGTCTTCCTGGGTTTCTTTTTGAAAGCGATGGGCGGAGGCAATATAGTCGGCGCCCATTTCAATAACGGCATTTTCGTAAAAGCCATTGAGGCCGAGTTCGTATTTGTCTTGGCGCTCTTCGATGGGGTCTTCAGCAACCTTGGTGGCGTTGTCGGAGTAGCGGGTGGAGAGATTAACTTGCGCGGCAAATTCGTTGGCGCTGGCGCCAGCACTGAACCCGGCGCCGACAATTAACAACGACAGGAGTTTTACGGGGGTACAAAGGGCGCGGTTTTTCATTTGCTTCTCCATGCACATCGCCATTGCGATGGCTAGTTATTAAAAACCAAACCTGCAAAGCGCTCTTTACCCACCGCATCGATTGCCGCCAGAACTTCATCGGTTACGGCCTTACCAAAAGGGACTACCAGAAGAGCATGATCACAGTATTGGGCAAGGATGCGCGCTTCGGTGGATTGTTGAACCGAGGGTGCATCCAAAACGATAAAGCGATCTGGATAGCGGCTTTTTATTTCGCCGACTAACACTTCCATTCGCTTTGAGTTAAAAAATTCAGCAGCAGATTCGCTGGAGCCGCCGGAGGGAATAACCCGCAACCGTTCGATACCGCTGGGGTAGATGATGCGCTTGAGCGGCACGCTGTAATCTGAAAGGTAGTGAGTCAAACCCACATCCACCGGGGTGACTATGTAGCGCTCAGCGGCAGACGAGTAGGGATTGCAATCCACATAGAGCGCGGTTTTGTGTTGATCCAGCGCGAAGGCTGCCGCCAGGTTGAACGCAAAAAAACTGGAGCCGCCGTGCTTGCTGACCGATGACACCAATACAACGATATTGTCGTTTTTGCTTTTTTTGAGCAGGCGAATACGCACTTCACGAAAGGCATTGAGCAACTCGCGCTGACGCATGCCCGCAAAAACCACTTTTTTCTCGTAGAGCTCTTCCTGGGTCCAGAGCGCGGGCATGGCCATGTTTTTAATTTGTTCGCGCTTGCGATGCTCGGCAACGGCGGTTTTTACCAGAGGCACACTGGATTCCACCATGTCATCCAGTTCGTCTTCAACGGGAGATTGTTTGTCTTGATCTTTCACCCTATTAACCTCGCAGCGAATGCCAGTAGGCGGCCAAACCAAGGTAGGCGCCCATGGCGAGAATGCAGAGCACTAGCAGCAATATCATGTCTTTGCGCAGCAAACGCTCACCCAATGGAGAGTGGTAGTGCGGAATAACACCCAGGAGTTCAATATCCTGGGGCAGTTGTTGCTGCAAGGTGCGCGCCGAGCGTAGATGAGGATCGAGCAGCACATAGAGCACCAGCAAGCCCAGCGGGAACATCAGGCCAAGAAAGGGGCCAACAACGACAAAGTGGATAAAGCGTATGCCCATGGGGTAGAGCGGAAAGGTAGCAGGCTCCTGAATGCGGTAGTTAATACCCTGCCCTTCCATATCCAGGCTCATGGAGAGACGCGCATTTTCTTTGCGCTGCAACATTTCATCGTAAACGCTTTGGGTGACGTTGTAGTCACGCGTGAGTTCAGACAATTCCGCCTGGTTGGAGGCCACGCGCTGGGCGCGTTCGAATTCTTGTTCTTGCAGGTGCACCAGGGATTGCATGCGCCGCTTTTGGCCACGCAAATCCACGTCTGCCGCTTGCAGTTGTTTGCGCAGTTCTTCGTAGAGTGGGTTTTCTACCCGCGACACATTGCCGTAAACCTCGCCCGAAGATTGAATTTGTTCGATGGCGGTGTCCAGCTCAGCAATTTGACTGCGCAGTGAAATAACGTCGGGGTAATTTTCCTGGTAGCTGAGCAACAGCTGCTCCAATTGGCTGGCCAGAGTTTGTCGACGCTGACGCATATCATCTACCTGGCTTTTGACTTGCAGGTATTGGCCTTCGTTGCTGAGCTGTTGCTGGATGGTGCTCATGCGCGCCTGGGTTTCTTCGATGGAGATTTTCAGGGCTTCGATTTCGGTGCGCAGCTGCACAATACGCGAGGTGACTGTAGCCTCGGTGCCATCCAGGCTTTGACCTTTGAAGTCTTTGAGCCGCTGCTCAGCCAATTCCAACTGGCGGCGATAAGCTTGCACCTGGGTATCAATAAAGTTGTAAGCCGCCAGGCTTTCTTCGCGTTTTTTACGCGAGGAATCTTCGATAAAGGTATTGATGACGTTGTTGACGACCTCAAAGGCGGTGTCAGGGTCGGACGACGAAAAAGTCACGCGGAAGAAATTATTTTTTTCCGGCTTTATCATCAAACCGCCACGCAGCTCTCGCACCACCCGCGCCATTTCATTGGGGCTTGCGTCCGCACTGACCAAACCGGATTGCTGGGCAACCAGTTCAAGTAGGCCGCGAGTGTAGATAACCTCCTTGGCCTGTTCGGTGCGGTCAACCTTGGTTACCTCGGCCCGTCCTTTGAGCAACGGTTCAATGATGTTGGTGGTGTCGGCTACCAACAGGGCGCCAGTGGTGTATTTTTTTGGCACCAGCATGCCTATACCCAGAATCGCAAAACTGACGACGATAAAGAGCAGCACACACCAGACACGAAAGCGGATTAACTCCGCTTTCAGTGAGTAGAGTATGTCTTTGATATAAACCTTATCCATGAAGCCTCTCGCGGTTAATCGCGGTTAAAAGCTGCGCTCAGGCACGGTCACTATGTCTGAGGGTTGCAGTGGATAGTTGGTGGTTACCTTGCCTTTGTTGATCAGGTCGTTGAGATAGACCGGATA
>CBFGWO010000143.1:0-7708 GCA_965652595.1 uncultured Cellvibrio sp.
TTTTCTTCCTATGTCTGCCGAGTATCCACTTGATCAGCGAACGCCATCCATGCCAATAGCTGGGTGCGGTTGTGAGTCCTTTAATGTATCCCTTGAATACTTCACCGGGTTTGTTTTCGTTGGCGGCGATTGCATTCGCCTGATTAATATAAATATCTGCCCAGGCGCGCTTGAGCTGTTTGGCATCCAGCCTGCTGCTGTGGTGTTTCACAAAGTTGCTGAGAATCCGAATGGCGTGCTCGTAGCGGCCCCGGTAATTTTTCGACATCTGCCCAGACCACACGCGATAGATGTAAGTGCGTTCGCGGGTGTAGGCAAATTCCCAGTCCAGCGAGTAGCGCAGCCATAAGTCCCAATCAATGCCCATGCGAAACTGTTCATCGAATATGCCGTTTTGTTCGATGCAGGCGCGGCGAATCACAGCAGTACCAAAGGGGATAAAGTTACGCATCAGCAGGTATTCAGTTACCTTGCCATCGTGCAGCTCGAATACCGCCGATGATTCATAGCGGTTGTTGTGTTCGTCAATGGTGCCCACTTCGCTGTACACCACGCCCACCTTGGGGTTACTGAACAAGGGCATTTGGGTCGTGAGTTTGTTTGGCTCCCACAGGTCATCGGCGTCGCAAAACGCAATGTAGTCCCCCTTGGTCGCATTAATGCCGGTGTTTTTGGCTTTGGGTTGGCCCTGGTTGGGTGTACGTATGTAGTTCACCAAGGGATTACCGGCGTACTGCGCCATTACCTCGGGCGTGTTGTCGGTAGAGCCATCATCCACCACGATCACTTCAACCGGGCGCCAGTGTTGCGCGAGTATGGAGTCCACCGCTTGGCCGAGGTATTGGCCCATGTTGTAGCTGGCGATAACCACACTCACCAGCGGTTGGCTGGTGTTTAGATCTTGCATATCGAGAACCTGTATTTTCCGGATTTTTCCTGGGGTATTTTTTCGACGTCTTTTATTAGCAGACGTACCTGGTCGCCAAATACCTGGCGGAATTCTTCTTCAAGTGCCGCGTCTGTGGCCGGTTGGTATTCCGGGCCTTTGACGCGGTTAATAATCAGCTCGTCCAGGGATTCCTGCACCAGTTGCATTTGTTGTACGCCGGGGATTTTGGTGAGCGTGCGCTCTACCAGCGAAACGCCCGCCACTTGCCCGCCATCCTGCTTTTTTAAAAAATCCGCTACGCGGCCTTCGAGCCTTTGCAACAGGGGCAGTTGTCGGCCGCAGCTGCACGGGCTTTGGCTGAGCACGCCGACATCTTCCACGCGATAGCGTATCAGTGGCATGCCGTAGTTGTTGAGGTCGGTAATCACCAGTTTGCCCGATTCGCCGGGCGCACAGGCTTGGTCGTTGCCGTCCAGGCATTCAAGAATGATGTGGGGGTTATTGATGTGCATGCCTTGGTGTTTTTCGCATTCCACGGCAATTAAGCCCACTTCTTCGCAGCCGTAGCGATTGGTTACCGAGCAGGCAAAGGCTTTTTCAATAATTTTGCGTTCCTGGTCGAGCAGCATCATCGAGGTAGTCACTATGCCTTTGGGGCGCAGTTCGGTAATACCCTGGTCCACTAAAAACTGGGCGAAGATGTAAATAGAATGCGCGTGACCAAACACTACTTCGGGTTGGTATTTTCGCCACTGTTGCACAAAGGCCATCATGGAGCGGGGGTTGAGGTCCATGGTGTCCAGGTAAATAGTGCGCTCCAGCAGCCACCAGCGAATTTTTTCTTTCAGGGTTTTGGCTACCGGCGGGTTGCCCCATACGGCGGCGACGCGGCTGCCGGTTTCCCAGCCTGCCAGGCCATCGGCAAACATTTGCGCGGCGTTGCGGTATTGCTGGCAGCGTTCGTCAAAAAATAAATTCAGCGATACACCCGTGGAGCCGCCGGTTTTGGCTTTGTTGAGCGAATCCTTGTGGTATTGGCTGCTGATAAAGTCGTCGGTGTTTTCGCGAATGTCGGCTTTGGTGGTCACCGGGAATTTTTGCAAATCCGCCAGGCTGAGGGTTTGCGTGCTGGGGTCTATGCCCAATTGTTGCATTTGGCGACCATACCAGGGGCTGGTGGCCTGGGCGTGCTTGAGCAGTTGGTTGAGTTTGTGGTTTTGCAGTGCCTTGAGCCGTTCGGGCGACCAAAAGGCTTGCTCTTGCAGGCGCTGCCTTTCGGCCAGGCGATTGCCGCCTTCTTTTTTTTCCCACAAAAAGTACGCGAGCTTGCCAATAAGTTTGTCGAGCTGGGTGATCATGCTAGGTATAGGGCCTCGTGTTGTACCACCAGCGCTCGCAGCGAAAACTCGCGCTGGATGCGCTCCTTGCCATTCTCACCATAGCGGCAGATAAGGTCGGGCTGGTTGCTGAGGGTAAAGATGGCATCGGCCAGCTGTTGTACCTGACCGCGCTCAATGAGTAAACCATTTTGCTCATGGCGCACCAGTTCGGGGTTGCCGCCGACCTCGGTGGCGATAACCGGTAAGCCCGCCTGCATGTACTCCATGATGGTGTTGGAAAGGCCTTCGGATTCCGATACCAGCAAGCCGATTTGCGCCTGGCTGAGCAGGCGGCGGGGTTCGGCGACCTGGCCCAGCCAGTGGACGTTGTCGGTTAGCTTGTGGGCTTCTATATAGTCTTTTATTTGCTCGACGTAGGTGGTGTCTTGCGGCTCCCCTGCCAATGCCAGCTCGATGGGATAGCGCGCGGCCTTGAGCATGTGTACGGCCATTACCGCATCCAGGGTGCGTTTTACCGGTTTGATGTTGGCCACCAAAATCACTTTGATGCTGTCCGGGTGCTTGTAGATGGGCTCGGCGGTGCTGGATGCAAAATCAAAGTCTTCGATGCCGTTGTAAATCACGGCGGTTTTACCGGCGGGCAGTTGTTCGCAGGCGCTTACGTGGTCTGCCACCGCTTGGGAGTTGGCGACGATTTTGTCGGTGCGCCCTTTGAGTAAGCTATAGAGCCAGGCGGGTTTGCCTTGGTAAATCAGGCCCATGTCGCGGCGCGAGGTGATGATGCGAATCTGCGGGCATTTGAGTGAGAGGGGTGCGAGCAGGCAGGCGTCAGGGAAGTAGGCGTGAACCACGCTGACGCCTTCGGCGATAAGTTGTTTGCGCAGCGCCGCCATGCGTTTGAGTGCGCTGAGGCTGGCAATGCGGCCAATATCCAGGCTGCTGATAGGGCAGGGGAAGTCGGTGAGTGCGCGGGTAAATTGGGTGTGTCGCAGCAGGTACAGGTGTACCTGATGGCCTGCCTGGGTAAGGCCTTCGGCGAGCTTAAAAATTTGTCGTTCGCTACCGGCGGCAACACTGTGGAGCGAATCGATCAGCAGGGCAATTTTCACGGGTTTTCCTTACGTGGTGGGTTGGCGTCCTAGCCGACTCTGGGTTTCCACATCACAATTTTTTCGCGGCGCAAAAATTTTACAAAGGCTTTGGCAGCGGCGAGGTTGATCAAACAAAAATAGTGCGCGAGTCCGAGCCAGCGGTTGTTGCTGTTGTCGCTCATGGCGGCAACCGCAGCGGCGCCGTAAAACGCGAGTTGAATAAGAAAAGTGAGCACATAAAAGCCGCCGTAGCCGGTGATCAGTGCATTGCTGATAAACGCAATAGCTAGCGGAATAAACGCCAGGTAGCGCAGCAGCTTGTGAGAAATCAGTTGCAGGGCAAACAGGCCGTAGCGCGCCGGGTTAAACAGGTGGCGCATATCGCTCATGGCCCAGTAGGCGCGTAAGGACACGCGCACGCGCATCCGAAATTCCTTGTCGGAGCTGTTGAGTGCTTCTTCGTTGAGCAGTGCGCTTTCGCAGTAGACCACGCGCTTGCCTTGGGTAACCACTTTAAGCGGTTGCACAAAGTCGGGCAGTTGATCCGGGTTCATGGGTTGGTAGAGTTCTTTGCGCATGGCGTCTATGCCGCCATCTACGCCCACCACGGACGAAATACGTGTTTCCAGTGCGCGCATAAAATTTTCGTATTTCATGTAGGCGCTGCACCCGTCGCCCACCAGGCTGCCGTCTTCGTTGACGTACACCATTTTGCCGGTGGCGTAGCCCACCTCGGGATCGCGAAAGCAGTTAACCAGTTCCTGAATGGCCTTGTCGTCGTAATGGCTGTTGGCATCGGAGAACACCAGTATCTCGCCGGATGCCTGGGGAATGGCCAGGTTGAGCCCGGCGGTTTTGCCCTGGCGTGGGCTTTGGCGAATCAACTTAACGCGCGCGTCTTCGGCGGCAATTTTTTGCACTATGTCATCGGTGCCGTCTTCGGATTCATCCGAAATCACGATTACTTCCAGTGCATCGGCGGGGTAGTGTTGCGCGAGCTTGTTGCGGATGGTGTCTTCAATCACGGCTGCTTCGTTAAACGCGGGAATCAGTACCGTCACCTTGGGGTGCTCGGGCGCTGCCGGATCCAGTGTGCCTGCGCGTTGTGGCAGTACCTTAAGCAGCAAGGGGTAGCCGATGTAGATGTAAATTATCAGCAGGCTGCTAAGCCAAAAAAGCAATATCACTGTGAGTCTCCGGCATTTATTTGCTGTGCGGCCTGTTGCAGGGCGGTGAGTGCATTATCGCAAGCGAGGCCTTGGCATTCGCTTTGTAGGGTCACAATTGCGAAACGATTTTGGCCCTGGATGAGCGCGGGCACTTGCATCAACTTGGCTTTGTTTAATGATGCGGTTTGGTATTGCTCCAGCTCAAACCATTGCAGTTGCAGAATGCGACGCAAACCATTTTTGTGGTTGAGCTGGATAATTCTGCCCGGCGCGTGTGCTTCGCTGCGCACCTGCGACCAATCTTCCGTGTTGTAGAGGTTGGCAATATAGGGCACAAGTTTGTCAGTTTTGTGTTGGCGCTGATAGTGATCGACCTGCACAAACACTTGCGCGTTCTCAAGTTGGATCAGGCCATTTTCCCGGTGGCCCGGTGTGGGCGAGCTTATCGCCATGGGCATGCGGCTCACATTCACCGGTGTAACGCGGGTGTCGAGCCGATCTTGCCAGGGGCTGGGTGTGGGCGAAAAGTCCAGGCTGAGTGCAGCGATGGGGCCGAGCGAGAGGGCTAACAGCGGCACCAGCCAGCGCGGTTTTGCCTGTTCGTCGGGGCGCAGTGGTTGTTGCCGTTGCGCGTGTACCACGGGCGCAAAATAAATGGCAGGGATGCAGAGTAGCGCAAATAAAATCCAGCCGAAGTATTCGTGGTCTTTCATCAGGCTGCTTTGCATTTGGGTTTGGTAACCCACCAGGATAAGAATAAAAATCCGTATCCAGTTAGCGACCAAGCCGATTAAAGCGGCAATGGCGAGGGTGATTGCCAGGCGGCGTTCACCGTAGTGGTTGAGGTAGGCAATGATGTAGCCCATGGCCAAGGCAATCACAAAGTAACGCAGCCCCGAACAGCCATCGGCAATTAAGATGTGGCCGTAAGGAATAAAAATGCTGTTGCCCTGGATAAGCGCGGGCATGTCGATCATGCGCACCATTTCGCCCACAACCAGGGCGCTGAGTTGCAAGAGTACGTCGTTGAGGTGATCCCATATTGGGATGGCGAATATCGGCAACATCAACAGCACGCGATGATGCCAGGCGGTTTTTATACCAAAGCAGGCGGCATAAAAAAGCGCGAGCAGCGGCAACAGTGCCAGTTGTTCGAGAATAAAAATATTGATGGTGCGAAATAAAAACCAGCTGAGCGAGCCCAGGCCGAGTGCAACAATAAAAAACACATAGAGCGCAGGGTGTTGTTGGTGGGCGCGCCAGGGCAGTGAGCGGTAGAGCAAAATTAAAAAGGCACCTGCTACCAGCAGGCCGTGGGATAGGCCTTCATCCCATTTAATCCAGCGAAAAAAAAGTGATTCGAAAGTGCGAAAAAAAAAGACGACAAAAACCGCTACAACGATTAACGGCAGGTAGCGCGCAAGGGGCAAGGCATTGTTATTTTGTGGTGCAGAGTCGTTGACTTCCATGCGGTATTAACCAAGCCGTCAAAGTGGCCGAATGGTACCTTAAGATCATGTTTTTTAATAGCTTCGTGGAATATCTTGGGCTGAAAAAAAGCCGGCATTTGCCGGCTTTTTTTGCGCACTTTGTTAGTGTTGGCTGAGCACACGCCGACGCGCAATACCGAGGCCCAGCAGGCCCAGTGCCAACAGCAGCAGTGTGCCTGGCTCAGGTACTTTGCCGATGGTGACATCATCGATTCCCCAGCCATCATTGTTGGTGCTGTTGAGGAACGTGAAGGTGGCGCCCACGATATTTTTGTCGCTCAGCAAGGACACGAAGCCAACAGTGGCATTAGGCAGTTTGGGGAAGATTTTGATTTGAGCGGTGGAACTGCCGTCGTCAAAAGTCAGGGTCAGTATGGCGCTGACGTCCGATGGGTCTGCGATGAAGAAGCCAAGGGCGTTAAAGAATCCACCCGCCAGTGCTGCTGAGTCGATGGTCCACACCACTTTTTTGGCATCGTTGCTATCAAGCCACAGATCGCCACGGTAGTTTGAAAGGGCTTCGCGACCAAACTCACCGGTGGCGCGGCTTTCAATCATTAATTGGTTGTTGTGCACATTGCCCGCACCCGATTGACCGGCTTGGGTGAGGGTAAAGGTGCCAACATCGGTCGCGAAGCTGGTGTTTTTGTTTTCCCAGGAGCTTTGCTGGTTGCCGCCGTTGACGGTGGCTCCGCCCAGGCCGTCAAAAGTTTCGGTCACGCTGGTGCCGCTGAGCATCGCTAAAAAATTGGCTTGGGCGTCGGGGCTGTAATCAATACTGAGCACGGGTGCCGCGTGGCTAACACTGGCGCCGGCGACGAGGCCGGAGATCAGGATACCGGTGAACAGGGACTTCATGAGGGCTTTCATAACCTTTCCTTCCGTGATCGGAAATTGTTGATTGGCAAGCTGGCTTGTTAGCAAAGCGCGTGCCATAGAAAAATATCTATTAGTATCAACAGGTTACTAACTGTTTGGTGGGGGATTTTGACGACAGTGTAATTTTTTTCGACGGGATTTTTGTGACGCAGTTATCGCTTTTGTGGGTTGGCGCGGGGCGGGAGCTCATTACCCCTTCCTTGGGGTGTTTGAATTTTCGACGGGTACCAGGCGCACCTTAGGGGCGAGGCACGATAGACACAAAGTCGCTGTAAAGGCCCTGGGTGTCGTAAACCGCTATTTGGAAGTCGTAGTTGCTGGGCAGGCTGCCAATGCCGTACTGGGTGGACTGGGAGCCAGGCAAGTTGATGTAGGTGAAGTTGCCCAGGCTGTTGGGGCGGTAGCGAATTTCATAGCCGCCGATTTCATTCAGGCTCAGGAACTGACCGTTCTCCCGCTGGGTGGGGTGGGACCAGAGCAGGCGATTGCCGCTGATAACCCCAAGGGTGGTCACTTGCAGCGGAGAGCTGAAGGTGGACCAGTTACCCGAGGCGTCGCCCGCCTGTACCCGGTAGGTGTATTGGGTGTTGGGGGTCAGATCCATATCCAGATAGTCCAGAGATTGGCCGCTGACCGTTGCCACTGTTTCGCCGTTGCGACTGATGCGATACCGAGTCACGGCCACATTATCAGAGGAGGCATCCCAGGTGAGGTCGACGCTGGTGTCTTTGACGGCGGTGGTGCGCAGGTCGGCGGGCACCGAGGGAGCGCTGGTGTCCGGCCTGGTAGAGCTGGTGCTGGAAACCGAACTGGCAATTGAGCTGGCAACTGAACTGGATTGCGAGCTGGA
>CBFGWO010000144.1:0-7626 GCA_965652595.1 uncultured Cellvibrio sp.
TCGGAAATAGCAAAGCCCAGATCCAGCGGGTTGCCCAGCGAATAGAGGTATTGGCCTTGGGCCAGTTTGTCGCCCGGCTCTGGCAGCTTGAAAAAGCCGCTACCTTGCCGGTCGACCCGCACTATGGCCAGGTCGCGCAACACATCCACCGCCAGCAATTCCACGCTGCCACGCTGGCCCTCGGTGTCCAGGTATTCGCCCACGTAGGTGTCCGGCTCCAGCGCAATTTGGGACACCACGTGGTAGTTGGTGGCCACCAAATCCGAGTCGCCAAGAAAAAAGCCCGAACCCACCGAGGCCTGGCTGCGGCCATTTTTCACCAGCACGCGAATTTGCAGCAGGTCTTTCTGGGCCTGGGAGTAGAGCCTTTGGGCGGTGGAAGAGGGTGGCGCTGTGGTGGCGGAGGTTGCCGAGTTATCGGACGGCTCATTGGCGAGGGCCGTCAGCGTTACCAATCCAAGGCTGCTGACGAGAGTCAGGGTGACAAGAAACTTCATGGGACTCCTGCGTATGTTCGATTGCCGTATGTCGGGCAGGTCGGCGGCGAGCCGGGAGCAAATGGCCGCACAGGTTATCATGCTGGCCGGAACAGAGAAATTTATCCATCCTGCATCCAAACCCCCCACAATGGCGTCATAGGTGCAGGTGCTTCAATTTATGAAGCGATTTTACGAGGAGTTCAGTATGACCAAGGTTATTTATCCCCAGGAGCAGATGTTCGCGAGCGGCGGGATAGGCCGATGGCTTTCGGTAGTCTTGTTGGGGCTGTTGCTGCTGGGTAATCCGGTGGCGGCGCGGGATCTCAGCCCGGTATCGGTGGAGCCGGTCGCCGAGGGGCGTTCCCCCTGGGGTGAGTCCGGCCAGCGGCCTGCCGCCGAGCGCAAACCGGCGGCGAGCAATACCCAAGCTGCCGATACCCAGACTACCACCGTCGAAGACCAACCGCGCAACAACGACTGGCCCAATCTCTACGCCGATGCGCCGCCAGCGCCTGTTCACCGAGCGGCGGATGAGCCCAGCCTGAAGGAAGTGCTGGCGGCAATAGAATCCCTGGAGCGCGCGCCGCGCAGCCGTGGCCCGCTACTGGAGAAGGAGCTTTGGATTCCCATTGTGGCCATTCTGATGATATTCGGCGGGCCGATTTTGCTGGTGATCGTATTAACCACCCAAAGCCACAAGGCGCGGGAGAGTCGGGAGCGTCAACGCGCCGATACCATCAACCGTATGCTGGATGCGGGCAAGGATATTCCGGTTGAACTGCTGCGGCCCGACGCCGCCCAAGGACCGGACCACAACCTGCGTAAGGGCCTCAAAAACACAGGCATTGGTGTCGGCCTTCTGCTGTTCCTGACGCTCTTTTTGGGCATAGGTATAGGCTCAGTGGGCTTTATCGTCATCGGCCTGGGGCTGTCCCAACTGGCGGTGTGGAAGTGGGTGGACAGCAAAACGCCGCCCACCAGGATTGATCAGGGTCAGGCTTAAGGCCCGGTACCATGTCCCCTTCCGATCAATCCCTTATCGCGCGCGTGGTCGCGACCAGAGACCAGCATGCCTTCGGGCAGCTGGTGCTGCGCTATCAGTCGCAGCTGCGTACCTGGGCGCGGCGACTGTGCAACGGCGATGCGCACCTGGCCGACGATCTGGCCCAGGAAACCTTTATCAAGGCCTATGCCGCCTTGCCTGGCTTTCGCGCTGAGGCTAAATTTTCCACCTGGCTGTACCGTATTGCGTTCAATATCGCCGCCAACCGCTGGCGCGCCAAAAAAATTGAGTGGTGTGAGCTGGACGAAAACACCGATCAGGCGGCAGAGCATTGCGAAGCCCAGCAATTTGCCGCCAAAAAGGATGTGGAATCGGCCATGCAGAGCCTGTCGCCCGCCCAACAGCTGGCCTTGCGTCTCTGCTTTGAGGATGGTTTTTCCCACGAGGAAGCGGCGCAGATTATGAATCTGCCCCTGGGAACCCTGAAAACCCATGTGTCGCGCGGCAAGCAAAAATTGCAAAGCCTGCTCGCGGCCTGGAACCCGGCCAACGCCTGAGGTAGTTATGAACCCCGACCAAGATGCTTACAAGATGATCGACACCGGCCCTGAGGATGACTTTGAGCGGCGGCTGCGCCAACAGCTTCAGGCCCAGCAGGCTTACCTGCCTGATGACGGCTTTAGTGCGCAGGTGATGGCGGCGCTGCCCGCCGCCAGCGCCAAGTCCCGCTGGCGCGAGCGCTTATTGATCGGCGTGCCGGTACTGCTGATCAGCCTACTGGTGTTCAGCCAGTTACCCTGGTTGGATATGGCCTATATCGCCCGCGCCTGGGTGCAAGGCGCCTCTGGCACCACCTGGATGCTGGTGGGTGCCGGGGTGTCCACACTCACCAGTTTGCTGGCGAGCCTTTGGTATTGGCGCGCCGCAGAATAATGGACTGGATTGGCAAGACGGGGTGCGAGACGGCTGCAAGCCGGAAACTAGCTGCCCCTGTCCCCCAAAAGGTCGCCCACCTGAATCTGCTTGAGGGCGTAAACCTTGCCCTTGAGTGCGCCCCAGCGTCCAGGTTGACGCAATGATTGAATCCAGATGAGCCGGTTAGGACTGCCGGTACTGACCAGCAGCTGGGCGCCAAACTTGTGCACGACCTGCCCCGGTGTGGTGTGCGGCAGGTAGCTGTCGAGGATGTCCGCTTTACCCACTTCCCAAAGCCTTCCCCCGTGACGCGTGACATGGCCACCAGCACTGCGCAGGCGCGCGCGGATTTCGACGGCGGGCAAGTGCCAGTCGATCAGGTAATCGACGGGTTTGAGTTTGGGAAAATAGCTGGCTTCACTGGCATTCTGCGCCTGCCCCTGTTGGCCGACGCGCTCCAGTGCCAATGCCAGTGTTTCCTGGGATCGATAGGCCAGCTTTTTGCCCAGGGTGTGGTAATCGTCTGAGTCATAAATCGGCAGCTGGCTTTGAAACAAAATGTCGCCACCATCGATCTCGCCGGTTAGCAAATGAAAGGTCACCCCGGTCAGGCTCTCGCCCGCGCGCAACACAGACGCAAAGGGGTTGCTGCCCCGGTGTTTGGGCAGCAGTGATGGGTGAATGTTAATGGCAGCAACGCGCGGAATCGCAAGCACCTGGCTATTGAGTATTTCTCCCCAGCCCGACACTAGCAGGATATCCGGCGCCAGCGCTTTGAGGTGAGCGATAAACTCGGGCGAATTGGCGGACCGAATGGCCGGTTGTTTGATGCCCAGGTTTTCAATATGGCGACTCAAATCAGGCACCAGCAATCGCTTGAGCGATTGCTGGATATTGAGTTTGCCTCTGGCTTCCCAAGTGAGTACGCCGCTGAGTTTATGGTGGCTGGCAACAACCCCGTCTATGGCACAGCGCGCGAAATCGCCTGTACCCAACACAAAAATCGAATAGGACAATCCGAACTCCCTATAAACCCCGGTACCGATGGATCAAAGCGTCGAGTATAACAGTGGGTTCACAGGCGAATGGAAGCGGCTAGGGCAGGTTGTTCAGGGGAATAATCCGCCGTTGATTGAGTTGTAACTGTTCCATGCCCCAGCGATAGCGGGGAATGCTGTTAAAAAGCGCATCAAAGCTGCCGTCTTCCAATGCCAGCTCCAGGCCTTTTTGCAAGCGCTCGGCCAGCGCCGGGTCGTCCTTGTGGGTAAAAAAATAAAAATCGTTGCGGTAGTGAAGCATTAATTCTTCTTCAATCGCCATGTTGAGTTTTAGCTGGGGAAACTTGTGCAGCTCCGCCTGTACCTGATAAAGCCCGCGCGAAAAATAATCGAAGCGCCCGCCGGAAAGCATCTGAAACAATTGTGAGTATTCCACGCCGTATACCAGCGGCAGACCGTTGTGCTCCATGATGGCGGCATCGGTCCACTGGGGATTCATGCCCCCACGAAACTGGCGCAGGTCTTCCAGGGAATTGACCGCCGAAAAACGCAGTTGGTCACTGGGCCGGATCAACAGAAGGCGGTAGCTGCTGAGATCCTTGAGCAGCGAAATACGCACGGGCAATAAATAGTGTTCTTTTTCGGCATTGGTGGCCGCCCAGAGTACATCCACTTCGCCCTGCAACAGGCTGGCAATCAAACGGTGATCGGCGGTACGGGTTTTGGCGTGGACTATCTGGTAGGGGCCGTGGCTGGAAAGGGTTTTTTGCAGCGCCAGATCCAGCAGGCGAGAAAAAAAATAGTCTTCGTGTAGAGGTTCGTCGGTGGCGCTGATATTGGGGATCACCAAGGTGCGCACTGGCGTATCGGCAGTGTCGGTTGGGGCCAGCTTTTGCGTTTGGGTCTGCCCGGCTGCCACTGGGGCATCCTCATGGTTCGCCGAGCATGAGAGGCTCAGGAGCAGGCAGCAAACGGCGATCCAGAGTTTTCGCATCACACACCTGGTTGTAATGATTTGCGCGACACCTTAGGTATAGTGCAAGAAGCCCGCCCCAGCTAGTCAGCGGTCGGACCGCTTGCTTCTATGGAGCCGCAACGCCGCTGCGATTTTGCTATAAATGCTCAGCCGATTTTGAGGCGATGGCCAAATTTCCCCGCCAGCTCAGACGCCAGCAAGCGCGAAGTGAGTTTGAAACTCAGGCTGTCGCCGCGCAGCGCGCCGCTAAATACCGGCATGATATTGCGCTCGAACAACCGAATAAGTCGGCTCCAAAAAATCCGCTCGGCGTAGAGATCCCCGGCGCGCATCAAGCCAAACAAGTGGCCGTTGTAAAAACTGTCTACCACCGTTTGCCAGGCCGCCAACTGGGCGCGCTGGAATTTTTCATAGCGGGCCAGTTGTGCCTGGCTGGCGCCCGCGATAATGGCCGACGCCAGGCGCTTGGCACCGGTGAGGCCCACAATTAATCCCGAGGAAAAAATGGGGTCAATAAATCCAGCCGCGTCACCCACCGCCGCCCAGTTGGCGCCGTAAAAGCGCGCCGAGGTCAGTTGGTAGTTGTTGTACTTCATCACCTGCGTCAGGCGACGGGCGTTGCCGGTGTGGCGGCTGAGCACCGGATCTTCGGCAATTAACCGGTCGTACTGTTGCTCGCTGTTATCGCCCCAGCGCTGGCGATGTTGGTTGGCGATCACTACGCCAACTGAGATGCAATCCGGCAACGGAATACGCCAGCTCCAGCCGTGGCGCAGCCGGTTGATGTGAATATTGCCAGGGCGCAGCAACTCCACGCCCTCCAGGTGAGCAAAGAGCGCCGTGTCTTTGCGCTGGCCGCAGATTTCACCAATGCCCAACAACCTTGCTGACAAACGCTGACGGCCGCTGGCGTCCACAATCAAATCCGGCTCACCGCCCAGGGCTTGACAGGCCAGCGCCAGGCTTTCGCCAACCAGCTGCAAGCGATCGCCTTCGGCGGCCAGTTCGGCTTTGGCGTTGATGATGTGGCAGCCGCTACGCTTGGCGCAGTCGAGCAGGCTTTGGTCAAAGCGCTGGCGCGGCACATTGTAGGAGTAGTTGCCGCCACCCACGCCCGCGCGGGCAAAGTTGATGGTGGTTTCTTTGTCTGGGTGTAAAAAGAAGGAAGCGCCGGGTTTGAAGGTGGAGTAGCTGCGCACCTCCTCTTCCAGGCCGAGTTCGCGCAATAGCGGGATAATGGCTGGCACCAGGGATTCACCCACCACCAGCGGCGGCCTGACGCCAGCGCTGAAAAGACAAACGCGCACTGAGGCGCGCGCGAGATAGGCACCCAGAGCGGCACCGGCGGGGCCATCGCCCACAATAGCGATGCGGGGACTGTGGGTGGAGTTAACAGGGGTAGAGCCGAAAGCCATGATCATCCTCTCTGGCCTGCTGGGGGAGCAAAAAGCCCGGCGACGCTATTACAAAAACCGGGCTTTGACAAGCAGACACTGTGCGGAATATGGCTGGATAAAAAAAGAGCGCCTTGCGGCGCTCAAAAAGGGAATAAACCCAGGAGTAAACGGATGTGCAAAATTTACGCAGGCGCGCTGGTGCGAATCAAATGATCAAACGCACCCAATGCGGCGGTAGAGCCAGCGCCCATGGCAATAATAATTTGCTTGTAGGGCACAGTGGTGCAGTCCCCCGCTGCAAAAACGCTGGGGATATTGGTTTCGCCGCGCGCGTTGATCTCAATTTCGCCGCGATTGCTTAGCGCCACACTGCCCTTTAGCCAATCGGTGTTGGGTAGCAAGCCAATCTGCACAAAAATACCTTCCAGTTCCACCGTGGCTATGTCATCGGTGTTGCGGCTTTTGTATTTCAAGCCGGTCACTTTTTGACCGTCGCCGATAACTTCGGTCGTTAGCGCTTCGGTAATCACAGTGACATTACCCAGGCTGTACAACTTGCGTTGCAGTACCGCATCGGCGCGCAGCTTGGCATCAAATTCAATCAGCGTTACATGGCTGACAATACCCGCCAAATCAATCGCCGCTTCCACGCCCGAGTTGCCGCCGCCAATCACCGCCACGCGCTTGCCTTTAAACAAAGGGCCATCGCAGTGGGGGCAGTAGGCCACACCCTTGCCGCGATAGTCTTTTTCACCGGGCACATTCATTTCACGCCAGCGCGCACCGGTTGCCAGTATTACGCTTTTGCTTTTTACGCTGGCGCCGCTGGCCAGTTTTACTTCAATCAGCTCGCCGGGAATCAACTCCGCGGCTTTTTGCAAGTTCATCACATCCACGTCGTAATCTTTAACGTGTTGCTCCAGCGCCATCGCCAACTTGGGGCCTTCGGTTTCTTTGACCGAAATAAAGTTTTCGATACTGAGCGTGTCCAACACCTGGCCGCCAAAACGCTCGGCCACCAAGCCCGTGCGAATACCCTTGCGCGCCGCGTAAATCGCCGCCGCCGAACCTGCCGGGCCGCCGCCCACCACCAGCACATCAAACGCCTCTTTCTGGCTAATCAACTTCGCTTCGCGCTGCGCCGCGCCTGTATCAATCTTTGCCAAAATTTCTTCCAGCGTCATACGACCCTGACCAAAATGCTGGCCATTCAAATACACACTCGGCACCGCCATAATCTGCCGCGTTTCCACTTCACGTTGAAACAGCGCGCCATCAATCATGGTGGCGGAAACACCCGTATTCTGCGCCGCCATCAAATTCACCGCCTGCACCACATCCGGACAGTTGTGGCACGACAGAGACACAAATACTTCAAAATGAAAACTCCCCTCAACCGCTTTAACTTGCGTTAGCGTCGCTTCATCCACCTTCGGTGGATGCCCGCCGGTATGCAGCAACGCCAAGACTAACGACGTAAACTCATGACCCAGAGGAATTCCCGCAAACACAATACGCGGCTCCTCGCCCACCCGCGCAACACCAAACGAAGGCCGATACACCGAATTGCCATCCAATCGCACACTGACTTTTTCAGAAAGCTCAGCAATGTCATCGAGCAAATTTTTCAGCTCCAAACTCTTGGCGCTCTCATCCAAGCTCGCCACCAACTCAATCGGGCGCTGTAACTTTTCCAAGTAGGCTTTAAGCTGGTTTTTGATGGCAGTGTCTAACATTTCAAACTCCATGAGTTGCAAAGAGTGAGTAAAAATCTTTGAAGGATTGCAGGTTGGTAGGTTGGGGGCGGGGTAGTAGCGTCCAAGACCGTCGCCCGCGGGATGCGGGCGTCGAGCCCCCA
>CBFGWO010000145.1:0-7264 GCA_965652595.1 uncultured Cellvibrio sp.
GCCGTAATACAGGCGCCGGTAGAACCGGGCAAGCAAAAAATCAGCGTGCGGTTAGCCAGGCCCGCCGTAGCGCGAGACTGAATGGTAGAAGTACCAATTTCTTCATAAGACACCTGGCGAAACAGCTCGCCAAAACCCACCACGGTTTTATCGAACAGCGGCACCATAGCCTCGACGGTGGAATCGCGCCCGGCAAAGCCGGTGCCGCCGGTAATCAGAAGTACCTGAGCCAAAGGATCAGCAATCCAGGCGGAACACTGGGCGCGAATCTGATAGATATCGTCTTTAACCAGTCCACGGGCATAAAGCTGATGACCCTCGGCTTGCAACATCTCCTGCAATTTTTGGCCAGAGGTGTCGCTGCCAAGGTCGCGGGTGTCGCTCACAGTGAGAATGCAAATATTCAGGGGTACAAAATCGGCTTGAGCGCTCATAAAAGGTTTATCCACCTGTAGTGTTCATAAACCGCAGAATCTGCGGCTCATTTTCAAGATTAAAGTCATGTTGCAGCGGTTTGCGCGCTATGGCACTGATAATAGTTTCGCGCAAAGGTGCGAGATCTTCAGGCGATTCGCGCAGCGGTTGACGCAGGTCAGCACTGTACTCTTGCCCAAGGCAAAGCAGTAAACGCCCAGTGGCGGTAACTCTTACGCGATTGCAGCTGCCGCAAAAGTTTTCACTGTGGGGCGAAATAAATCCCAGGCGCGATTTGTAGCCGTTCACTTGCCAGTAGCGCGCTGGCCCACCGGAATCTTCATCGATTGGCGTCAGTGTCCAGCGCTCACTCAGTTGTGCACGCAGCTGAGCGCTGCTGACAAATTCCGCCGCGCGGCCGTGTTCATCGATATAGCCCAGTGGCATCTCTTCGATAAAGCTCAAATCCAAACCTTGATCCAAGGCGTATTCGACCAGCTCAGGAATTTCGTGGGCATTGTAATTTTTGAGGGCAACGCAATTGAGCTTGATGCGCTGGAAGCCAGCGCGCTGTGCGGCGGCAATACCGCGCAGCACCTGGGTTAAATCGCCAAAGCGGGTGAGGCGACGAAAGGTGTCGGGGTTGACGCTGTCTAGGCTGATATTGATGCGATCCAGCCCGGCGTCTTTTAATGGCTGGGCATATTCCTCGAGGTGAGTGGCGTTGGTGGTCAGGCAAAGTTCGCGCAAACCGGGCAGGGCGCGCAGCTGTTGTACCAGTTCTACCACGCCCCGGCGAATCAGTGGCTCGCCGCCAGTGATACGCAGTTTTTCAACCCCCAGCTCTGTGAGGCAGCGCCCGAGCTTCACCAGCTCTTCGATAGAGAGCAGTTCCTTGCGCGGGACAAAGGTCATGTCCTCAGCCATACAATAGGTACAGCGCAGGTCGCAGCGGTCGGTAATCGACAGGCGTGCATAGCGGATATGACGACCGAAGCCGTCGATCAGGTGGCTTGTCGCTGCTGCGGAGGCGGTGCTATTACGCGAACTAGGAAACATAAAACCTCGAAGCCGTTAGCGGGTTGCCATCATAAACCTTTTTGGTGGGGTAGATCGTCCAGGTGGCAGAGACAAATCCTTGTGAGTGAGTCTAGCAGTCTGTTGGGCCACAAAAAACTGCTGTGAGCATTAATGGTGCGCATGCACCGCAACATTTTTATCTTTGAGCCAAAAGTGATCATTCATTGGTCGTGCAATTTGCATGAAAAAAGTGCGCATCTGCACGTTTATGGTGCCGCCTGTTGCTAGCTTTTGCGTCGCCCGACAAGACGTTGCAACGCCTTCCAGGTGCCTAAGTTATTGATATTGAAGTTGTAAAAACTATTTTTTGAATGGTTTATTGCAGCTGGCACCCTCTTTGCTCAAGCCACTTTGTCGATCAATCAGCAGAGGGCAGTCGCGTGACTCAATCAATAAAACTGGCATCCGCGCAATCGCCGGTTAAGCAACTACCGGCAGGCAAGGTGTGGCTGGTAGGTGCCGGGCCAGGCGACGCCGAGCTGTTGACACTCAAGGCGCTGCGCGCCATAGAAACCGCCGACATTATTTTCTTTGATTATCTGGTAAGCGCTGAAATACGCGCACTTTTTCCGCCGAGCGTTCCGGCCCTTTATGTGGGCAAGGCCAAAGATCAGCACAGCATCGCGCAGGAAGACCTCAACCAGCTATTGGTAAACCAGGCGCAGATGGGCTTAACCGTTTGCCGTATCAAAGGCGGTGATCCTTTTGTGTTTGGTCGCGGCGGCGAAGAGCTGCTCGAATTGCGCAAAGCGGGCATAGACGCCGAAGTGATTCCCGGCATTACCTCGGCATCGGGTTGCAGCAGCTACGCCAATATTCCCTTGACTCATCGCGGCCTGTCCCAGGGCTGCACCTTTGTTACCGGCCACGCCGAAAAACAGTTGGAACTCAACTGGCACGCCTTGGCAGGTTTGAATCACACCCTCGTGTTTTACATGGGCCTGACCCGCGCCGATTTGATTGCGCGTGAATTGCAGGCCGCAGGCATGGCGGCGTCAACACCCGTTGCCGTTATTGAAAACGGCTGTCGCGCCAACCAGCGCAATCTCATCACTCAGCTCGCCGATCTGCCGCAACTGGTGGAGCGCGAAGCTGTGCAATCACCCGCGCTCATTGTGGTCGGGCAGGTGGTGAGCCTTGCACAACAACTTCATCCGGATTATTGGCAGAGCCTTGCAGCAGAGGCCAATCATCCCTCATTCGAAAATCAATACCAGCGACTGTCAGCCTGAGTAGGGGAGTATCATGAAAGAACGCATTATTGTTGTCGGCAATGGCATGGTCGGCCACAAATTTATCGACGGTCTGCTCAATAGCGACAACGCCGAAAATTACGAAATCGTCACCTTTTCCGAAGAGCCGCGCCTGGCCTACGACCGGGTAAAACTCAGCTACTACTTCGCCGGTTCAACCGTTGAAGATCTGATGCTCACCTCAGAAACCGAATACAAAGCGCGCGGTGTGCACTACACCCTGAGCGACAAAGTGGTCAGCATAGACACAGCGGCCAACACACTCACCACTGCCAGCGGCCGCGTCGAAAGCTACGACAAACTGGTGCTGGCCACCGGCTCCTATCCTTTTGTGCCGCCCGTGCCTGGGCGCGAGCAGCCCCACTGTTTGGTGTACCGCACTATTGAAGATTTGGAAGCGATTACCGCCTCTGCCGCCGAAAGCAAAATTGGCGTGGTCGTGGGCGGTGGCCTGCTTGGCCTTGAAGCCGCTAACGCATTAAAAAATCTGGGTTTGCAAACCCACGTGGTGGAATTTGCACCGCGCTTGATGGCGGTGCAGCTGGATGAAGGCGGCGGCCAATTGCTGCGCCGCAAAATCGAAGCACTGGGTGTACAAGTGCACACCGAAAAAAATACCAAGGAAATTGTTCCCGGTGAAACTTGCCGCTACCGCATGAACTTTGCCGATGGCAGCTTCCTGGAAACTGACATGATTCTTTTTTCTGCCGGTATTCGCCCCCAGGATGAATTGGCGCACCAGTGCGGCATTGCCATTGGGGAACGCGGCGGCATTGTGGTTAACAACCATTGCCAGACATCGGTGGATAATATTTACGCCATCGGCGAATGTGCGCTCTGGGATAACAAAATTTTTGGCCTAGTTGCGCCTGGCTATCAGATGGCCAAGGTGGCTATCTCCCATATCACCGGCGGTAGCGAGGCTTTTACCGGCGCCGATATGAGCACCAAACTTAAATTACTGGGTGTGGATGTGGCGAGCATCGGCGATGCCCATGGCCGTACGCCCGGTTGCCAGTCCTATATTTTCAGCGATGGTGTGGCCGAAGTTTACAAGCGCCTGATCGTCTCTGCTGACAACAAAAAGCTGCTCGGCGCTGTGTTGGTGGGTGAGGTGGAAGCCTATGGCACATTGCAACAAATTTGTGTGAATGGCATGGAGCTGCCCGATTCGCCGGAACAATTAATTTTGCCAGCGGTTGAAGGCGGTGGTGCGGTAATGGGTGTGGAGGCGCTGCCCGAAGCCGCGCAGATTTGCTCCTGTCACGATGTCACCAAGGGCGCTATCTGCTGCTCGGTGCAGAATGGCGTAACGACTATTACCGGTATTAAGGATGCCACCAAAGCCGCTACAGGTTGCGGCGGCTGCGCCGCTCTCGTTAAACAAGTCATGGATGCGGAGTTGGTGAAACTGGGCGTGGAAGTTAACACCAATATCTGCGAACACTTTGCCCATACGCGCCAGGAGCTGGCCGATATAGTGCGCATCAAAAAAATCAAAACCTTTGACGAACTGCTGGACCAGCACGGTCATGGTTTAGGTTGCGATATTTGCAAACCGGCAGTGGCTTCCATACTCGCCTCTTATTGGAATGACTATGTGCTCAAGCCCGAGCATATGGGCCTGCAGGACACCAACGATATCTTCCTGGGCAATATGCAAAAAGATGGCACCTACTCCATAGTGCCGCGCATTGCTGGTGGCGAAATCACTCCAGAAAAACTCATCGTGTTGGGTGAGGTGGCCAAGGAATACAACCTCTACACCAAAATTACCGGCGGCCAGCGCATCGACTTATTCGGCGCACAGTTGCACCAGTTGCCCACCATTTGGAAAAAACTCATTGATGCGGGCTTTGAAACCGGCCACGCCTACGGCAAGTCAGTGCGCACCGTTAAATCCTGTGTGGGTAGCACCTGGTGTCGCTACGGCGTGCAGGACAGTGTGGGCATGGCCATCGCCATCGAAAATCGCTACAAGGGTTTGCGTGCGCCCCACAAACTAAAATTTGCCGTATCCGGTTGTACGCGCGAATGCGCCGAAGCCCAATCCAAAGACATAGGTGTAATCGCCACCGAAAAAGGCTGGAACCTTTACGTGTGCGGCAACGGCGGCATGCGCCCGCGCCATGCGGATCTGTTTGCTACCGATCTCGACGATGAAACCCTGATCAAATATATCGACCGGGTGCTCATGTTTTACATTCGCACGGCTGACCGTTTGCAGCGCACCTCCGTGTGGCTGGAAAACCTGGAAGGCGGTTTGGATTACCTGAAAAAAGTTGTCATCCACGACAAGCTGGGCCTTGGTCAGGAGCTGGAAGATGAGATGACCAGCAACATCGCCAACTACCAGTGCGAGTGGAAAACCACCATTGAGGACGCCAGCAAGCTAAAACGCTTCAGTCACTTCATCAACTCAGATGCCACTGATACCAACCTGGCCTATGTGGTAGAGCGCGATCAGCCGCGCCCGGCCACCGATGAAGAGCGCGCACGCCAGATTCCAGTGATTGAACTGGTAGATCGTTAATTCGCAGGGGAAAAAACCAATGAATATCATGACCGCTACGACAGAAATTGCTCACCAGCCGCTACCCGTGGCTGAATGGATCAGTGTGTGCGCCGAGACAGATTTTTTTCCAGACACAGGCCTTTGCGCGCTGATAAACCAACAACAGATTGCGATTTTTTATTCGCACAGGCTGAACGAATATTTTGCCGTATCCAACTACGATCCGATTGGCAAGGCTAACGTGCTCTCGCGCGGCATTATTGGATCGATTGGCGACGAGGTGGTGGTTGCCTCGCCGCTCTACAAACAGCACTTTAACTTGCGCACCGGCGAGTGCCTGGAAAAACCTGAGTACAGCCTCAGGGTTTATCCGGTGCGTTGCCTCAATGGCGAGATTCAAGTCTGCGCCTGAAACTGCCTTAACCCTGCCGCCTGTTTGATTCACGCTTCAGGCGGCCTTTGCCTACTTCTTCGACTGCTTCATGAAGTCGGCCTCAGGGGTGACCTATGGTCACCCCCTTTTTTTGCCGCTCAGATTCACCACCGCCACAGCACCCAAAATCAAACCGGCTGCCAGATACTCGCGCCAGGTCAAAGGCTCGCCCAACATAATCACTCCGGAGATAACGCCAATCAGTGGCGTCAGCAACGAGGACAAGGAAGACACACTCACCGGCAACAAAAAAATCAATCTATTCCACGCCCAGTAACACAGCATAAACGCGATGAGCACGTTGTAAATCAGCCCCAACATAATGGGCATACGCGGCCATTGCTGAGGCAGGCCATCCACTACCAGGGCACCAGCGAGCATCGGTAGGCTGGCGAGCAACAGTAGCCAGCCGGTAAGTGCGACTGTGTTCATGGGAATTTGCCAGCGCTTCATCAGCACCATGCCACCAGACCAGCACCAGGCCGCCGCAATCATCAGCAGCACACCAAGCGGTGCCTGCAACATGCCGCCCAATGCGTCACTCATCAGCGCCGCAATACCGCCCATGCCCAGCAACATAGCGATAGCATGGCGGCGCGTAAAAGGCTCGGCGAGCAGCCACACCGACAGCGCCAGCCCCCACAGCGGCATGGTGTAACCCAGCAGCGCTGCGCGGCCCGCCGGTAACAGGCTTAGGCCATAGGTCGCGAGCAAATTCCAGCCAATAATATTCAGCAGGCACAGCCACAGGAGCTTGGAAAGATAACCGCTAGGAATGCGCGTGCGCAGGCCCGAGGCGCGGGCGATGATCAGAATGCCGAGGCCGCCGAAAAACAGGCAAATGCCGCGAAAAGACAGTGGCGGTATTTCGGCCACGATCATTTTCATAATCGGCCAGTTGATGCCCCAGCCGATGGCGAGACACAGGAGTAAAGCCAAACCCTCGCGGGAGAGGTGGTTGGGAGTGGATGGCATAGGGGGTGAAAAGGGTTGGTGGGAGAGGGCGCTCAGTTTACTGGGTCTGTAATTTGCCGACTAGATGGCGTGCGGGTGTCCTGGCTCCGAGGGGCGACAGCCGCCGTTTGTTGCCAACCTTGCCTCTTGCACTGCATGCACATAGCATATGCGCCATGCCCTTATGGAGGAGCGACTATGAGCCATACCTACAACGCTCAAGCGCCGAAAAAGCCCACGTATGTCAGTATAAACAGCGACTTACTCGAAAAAGCGCGATCACTGAACATCAACTTGTCTGCAACAATGGACCAAGCGTTAGCCGAACAATTGCGCAACGAGCAGCGGGCACAATGGTTGCGTGAGAACGCCGATGCCATTAAAGCCTACAATCAATTTGTTGAAACCAGCGGAACGTTCAGTGACAGTGTAAGGAAGTTCTAATGACACAATTTTTTGCATAAAAGAACGCTAATCCCGGAACACGAAAGCAATACCCCTAGTTGCTGGATATTCAAAGCGACCTGTTAAGCGAGTTGAAAACGGCGGTAGTCATACCTCTCTCCCCCGTTAAAATCGCAGCACCTATGAGCCTGACAAGACTAAACCCTTCTT
>CBFGWO010000146.1:0-7248 GCA_965652595.1 uncultured Cellvibrio sp.
AAACCATGCCCAGGTCCGTATCGACACAAAACCCGATGCTGGTTTATCGCTGAAGGATTTGACATAGGCGCTGACCCGACCAAATTCATCATAGGCTAGCGGTGTTATGTCCCGGTCGCGAACTGGTGTGGCCGTGGTTTTTAACCAGCTCGGTAACCCCCAGTTTCGGCCCTGTTGAGTCGTTGTACTGAAATAGTTTCCCGACTCCATCACATCAAAATACTCAACACCTAAAAGTTGCTCCGCGTGATCCACGCTCTTGTTAAAGTTACCTGCTTCATCCAGCGCCCAATAGTTCGGCGCATCGCCAAACCAGATAACCTTGCCGCCCGCTGCCAGATACTCGCGCATCAATCCTTGAGCAGGATCTTCACCCAGAATCGCCGCCGGGATTGAAGGCAGCGCAAAAACAACCACACTCGGCGCCTTGTCTTGAATACGATCACGCAAAAACGTCTGCAGCGCGTCGGCATCCAGTTGATTAAATCCCTTTTCTTTTAAGTAGTCGGTCACCTTAGTGTCGATAACCGTGTATTGCGCCATGCCTTCTATCTTCTCTGGCAAAAACACCGCCTTGTGGGCGCTCTGGCCATTGGCAATCGCATAAAAATACCCGCTGTCGGTTCCGACAAACAAAGTACTTTGAGCAGCATCAAAAATCGGCGCTGAATAAATTTCGCGCTGAAGATCATATTGCCAAATGTGTTCACCGGATGATTTATCGACGCGATAAAGCTTGCCGTCGGCAGAACCAAAGTACACCGAGGTATCACTCAACAGCGGCTGGGTATAAACATAGGCACCCGCTTTGAATTGCCACAGCTCCTTACCCGACACGATATCCAGTGCGCTGACAAGATTATTGGTAGACCACCCAACATAAAGTGCTTTTTCATCGACGCTCGTGGCCATTGCCCAGGTAGTGCCATAAGAAAAATTCCAGGCTTGTTGCTGGGTTTGCGTATCTATGGCGTACACATGGCCATCGCGGGAACCCACCATAAGCTGGCTACCCGATAAAATCGGCTGGGTGTATATGGCATTGCGATCAAAACCGGCGGCTTTGGAATCCAGCGTGGCACCCGCAGTCTCAAATTTCCATTTGAGTTTTCCGTTCTTGGTGTCCAGCACATACACAAATCCATCGTTGCTCGGCTGGTAAACAAGATCATCTGTCACCAAGGGCGCTGCGCGAATAGCCCCTTGGGTAGCAAACTTCCACACCAACTTGCCGTTGCGGCTATCCACTACGTAGAGGTGCCCGTCGCCAGACCCAAGGTATACCCGCTGCCCTTGGAACACAGGCGCAGCGGTAAAATATTGCCAACCTACAGCTTCACCACCCAACTCCGGCTGCATCGCAAAACGCCAAATTTGTGTGCCCGTGTTGGCGTCTATGCCATAAGCAAATCCATCGCGACTGGTGACAACCACCAGCTGCTTGCTAACAGCAGGGGTACCGACCAAGGCACCGCCGGTGCTAAATTTCCAGCGCATATCGCCGTTGGCTGTATTAAGTGCGTAAAGATGGCCATCAGCACTGCCAACATAAATCGTTTGCTGATGGATCGCGGAGCCGCCACGAATCGGCCCCTCGGTTTTAAACCGCCATTGAATTTTCGGCGAGGCAATATCGGCTTGCGCCAGGCTGAGCCAGCCCATACTCAAACACAGGGCCAGCAGAAAGTGAATTGATGTTTTTTTAATCATGACAATATTCCTATCAAGCGTTACTCTGGTGCAAAAATGATATCCAGCGCGTCCTCAAAAGAAGGGCTGGCCACGTTGTTGTGGTGGACGGCGTACTTTTTTCGGTAGATGAGCAAGCCTTCAAAGTTCGCAGCTTCCAGAGCGCGCTGAAAGGCGGTTACGTATTGATCGTTTCCAATAGCGGTGGCACTGGTCAACACCAAGCGAGCATGCAACTCCTGACTAGCATTAAAACGGGCGACGAAAAGATCCTCCGTCGCCTGAGGGTGTTCGTAAAAACTCGCATCAAACGACAGGTAGTTTTTGAAATAAGGCGCGACCGGGTCATCCATCAGCAATACCAGGCCCACAAAAACACCGCCGTAGGAAGTTCCCGATAGTGTTCTGTTCTCGATATCCACTCGATATTGGTTTTCGATGAGGGGCAGTAGCTCAGTGATCAAAAACTGGTAGTAGTCCTTTGCACCCGGCCAAAGGTAATCAGTATTGCGACGATTGTTGGGGCCTTGTTCCACCGCAACCAAAATAGCGCTTACCGCCTTTTCGTCCAATTTCTCGGAAAACCCCTGGAATACCCACTGCCCATCTGTCGCATAGATCACCGGGTAATGTTTATTCGAAGCATGGTAATCAGCGGGCAAGTAGATTCGCACCGGGTAGCGAATACCCGTAATAGCGGAGAGGATTTGGATTTGCTCTACACGAGGATTGGGAACACTGACAGACGCTGGTTGATCGGCGGTACCCCGAGCTTTGGGGTTGACTGTACTGCCGCATCCCGACACAACCAAAACAGCAGCCAGCACAAGGCTACAAATATTAAGGCTACTCACGAACAGGCTCCTCACCAATGGAATTTACCCATAGAGTTAAACCGAAATGGCGGGGATGTGCGTTTGAATTCGTAAGATAGAACCTTTTTTCGCTGCATCGGCTTACATCAAGGCCGTGGGAGGGTGCTAGTATGGCGGCGTCCAACTGCCATTTCGCGGTTGAGGGTTACTAATAACAATCGCTGGTTTTATCGATCATGAAATTTATATCGGCTTACAACCTGATCGACCTGCTGGTCGTCTTTCTATTAATACTCTTCAGCCTTTTCCTCACCCAACTGCGAGTGGGTAATCGCCAGAGCCACTGGATACTGTCTGCGTTCTTGCTCTGCCTGGCGCTAAGTTATATGGATGGCGTTTTTTTGAGCTTTGGGTATTGGTTCCATAGCACCTACCCCTACATGGTCTACCTCACCATGTCCTTCGATTTTTTGGTGGGCCCTTTACTCTACCTCTACGTGCTTTCCCGCACCCGCTCAAATTTTAAGCTGATGCCTCAGCACGCCTTGCACGGGCTGATTTTTCTGAGCCACTTTTCGCTGCTATTCTTTCGCTTTCATCTCAAATCCGTCGAAGAAAAGCGCTCACTACTGGAAACCCACCAGGTTTTCAGCCACGGCGAAATACTGGCACTTACCAGCCTGAGTAACCTGCACTACCTGGCTTACATGATTGCGGTGATTTATCTGCTCAGAAACTACCAACAGGCAATCAAAAATACCTACTCCAACCTTCATCGCAAAAATCTTAACTGGCTATTGCTGATTTCCTGCGGGCTACTGCTGGCGGGCTTGATGCGTTTTTCTAACAACCTTTTGTGGTTGCAAATACCCCACACACCCTTGCTGCAATATATAGACCTGAAGCTGATTGCGATTTCCTGTGTCCTGCTGTTTGCCTGCACGGTTATTTATATGAGTTTGCAGCAGCCCGACATACTGCGCGTTCCGATTGATAGCGAAAGCCAAACAGAAGTGGGGCAAGGTATTACACCCGCACCAAACCCTGCTGAAAAATACAAAACCACACTGCTGCCGCCCGAGAAAAAATCCGCTTACCTGGAACAGCTAAACACCCATATGCGCGAGCAAAAACCTTACCTGAACGCGGAGCTTTCACTACCGGAGCTGGCTGAGGCATTAGGGATTCCCAACCACCACCTGTCGCAGATCATCAACAGTGCCTTCAACAAAAACTTTTATGACTACGTGAATGGCTACCGGCTGCAAGAGGCCGCGCGCCTGTTGAAAGCGCCAGACCATAGCGACAAATACATCACCCAGATCATGTATGACGCAGGCTTTAACTCCAAATCGGTGTTTAACACGCTCTTTAAAAAGGAATTTGGCCAAACGCCCTCCAGCTTTCGCAAAAATGCCGCTACCGCAGTAGCCGCCGAGTAAACACTGGTTGCCGGAAAACACGCCCAACCACAAACGATAATGATTATTGACAATGTTAAGCTTTTTACCTACCCTGCCCGCCTCTACCACTAACTCCCCCTGCCGCGAGGCCCGCAGACCATGTTCACTCTCCGCCCCACACCCGGCCTGTTTAAGCTCCTTCCGATTGCTTCCCTGATGGCATCCACCGCCCTGGCGGAAGCGCCGCCAAAACAGGTTCAGCCCATGCTGGAAACCATGGTGGTCGTGGGCAGCTCAACCAATATCGATATTGACGCAGAGCAACTGGAACTCCAGCAAGCGCTTGATCTGGCAGATGTTTTCCGCATGGAGCCCTCGGTATCCGTGGGCGGTTCCCTCGGTATCGCGCAGAAGGTTTACATCCGTGGTATGGAGGACACGCTCTTGAACATTACCGTGGATGGCGCCCCCCAAACCGGCACCCTCTTCCACCACATTGGCCGGGTCAGCGTCGAGCCAGAGCTGCTGCGGCAAGTTGAAGTACAAACGGGTGCAGGCGAAGCCACCAGTGGCTTTGGCAGCATCGGCGGCGCTATACGCTTTCGCACTAAAGACGCTGAAGATCTGTTGCGCGACGGCGAAAATTTTGGCGCCTTGGCGAAAACAGCCTATTTCAGCAATGAAGGCCACAAAGCCAGTTTGACCGGTTATGGCAAGCTCACCGACAACTGGGGCCTGTTGGGCTCAGTGATACAAGTCGATAGAGACAACATGACCGATGGTGAAGGCAACACGCTTTACGGCACCAACCCCGAACAGCGACTTGGTTTTCTAAAACTCAGTGGCGCACTGAGCGAAAACCAAAAATTGTCCATTAGCCTTGAGCAACGCAACGAAAAAGGCGAGTTTGGCCAGCGCCCCAACTGGCCCGCTCTGGAAGGCGACAGACTCTTTCCCGCCGAAGCAGATCGCCGAACACTGGTGGGCAACTATTTGCTATCTGCTAATCCGCTGCTCAATATTGAAGCCTCGGTTTATCACACCCGCTCGCAATTCGAACAAGATCGTTACGACCGCTGGGGCCTTTACGGTGCGGAGATCACCAGTTTTGGTTTTGATCTGCGCAACACCAGCACCCTGGGCGCACACAAACTGACTTACGGCGTGGAATACCGGGACGACAGCGTCACCAGCGAATACCTCGACGACCCAAGCCTGTGGGCGGACTGGACATGGGACCCCACCGTGGGTCGCTTTACCGAAGAGGGCAATGTACTCGGCGTTTACTTGCAAGATCACTTTCAAGTATCGCAAGCCTTGCTGCTGAGTTTCGGCGCGCGCTATGACGCTTACGAGTTGGAACAAATCACCTACGAGGATGAAACCGACAGCTCCGGCGTCAGCGTCAACCTGGGGGCGCTCTACCAATTTACCGACAGCCTGTCGTTATCCCTTGGCTACGCAGAAGCCATGCGCGGCAAAGAAATCGGCGATGCCTTTACGCTGGAGGCAAGACCCGGCCGGGATATTCTTGCCGACAATCTGGACGCTGAAAAAGTACACAACACCGAACTCGGCCTGGAATACGACAACGGCCAATGGCGCGCAGGCGCATCTGTGTATCACATGAAAATCGACGATGTGATTCTCGATCAACTGGGCGGCGGGCCGGCACCGCAAAATGCCGTTTACTTTGAGAATGTGGGCACCTTTGAATCGCGCGGGATCGAGCTACACCTGGGCTACTCAACCACACAATTCAGCGGCGATTTGTTTTATGTCACCAGTGACCCAACACTCAACGACAATCCCGTGGAAGGTTACGAACACATCGGCCTAGCCAACGCCTCGGGCGATACCTGGATGCTAAACCTCGGCTATCAAATGAATTCATCGCTGGAGTTTGGCTGGAGCATTCGCCATGTGCAGGATCTTAACGATATTGAAGTCTTGCATCGCGCGCTTGAGCTTGACTGGATAGATTCGCTGCAACATGTCGATAAACCCGGCTACACAGTGCACGACCTCTTTATGGAATGGAACCCGCGCAGTTTGGATAGATTCACGCTCAACCTCGCGGTCTACAACCTGTTCGATGAGCACTACCGCGATCACGCCAGCGTTGCTGACTACGGTCATATTCCCGACTGGGAAGGCGTAGCGGGTGTTTACGAGGCGGGCCGCAATATTCGCCTTGGCGTCTCCTACGCCTTCTAAAAAAACGTTTAACAAAACATGGGCACTAAACCGCGCAAGCTACTGGTTTTATGGCATCGCTGGTTTGGTTTGCTGGCGGGGCTGTGGATTATTGCCCTGGCCGCAACCGGCTCCGTCATCGTGTTTTACGACGAACTGGATCGCTGGTTAAACCCGGACTTGCACAAAGTCAGCCCACTGCAAGCACACAGGGATGTGCAAGATTGGATCACCGCCGCGAATAACGCCAGGCCCGATGGATTTGTGCGCCTGGTGATTATGCCCAACCACCCGGATGGCTCAGCGCGTTTGCAACTCGCAGCGCGCCCCGGTACCGATGGCGACGCCGATGGCCTGAGCCTCTACATCAATCCCTACACCGCCGAAGTGATCGGCGAACGACGCGCCGAAATCTTAAGCCTGAATCGTCGCCATATCATGAACGTGATTTACGAGCTGCATATCGATTTTTTGCTCGGGCAATACATGTTCTGGTTTTTTGGGTTAGTGGGCTTTTTATGGCTGCTTGATCATCTTGTCAGCGTGGTAATTTCATTTAATCGCCTCGCCAAATGGCGCAACAGTTTTAAAATTCGCTTTTTTGCTGGCGGCTACAAACGGCTATTTGATTTACATCGCGCCAGCGGCCTCTGGTTATTTCCGGTCACACTCATGCTCGCCGTCAGTGGCATCTACTTTACCTGGTACGACACCTTTAACAGTGTGGTTAACAAGGTTTCCCCCATCACACCGCGCTATACATTCACCCTGCCAAATCTCGAAAATGCGCCGGTTGATACACCGGTTACTCTGGCCCAGGCTATTGAAAAAGCCCACCAACTCAGCGAAGGCAGAGGTGTGAGCATGGCCAGTTTTCTTGCGCACAAAGGCGTGTATGAAGTCCGCGCTTTTGATGAGCGGGATATAGACCCTTATGGTCGGCGTATGATCGTGATCGACGCTCAAAGCGGTGAAGTTCGCAGCGACAGGCACATCACCGAAGGTGGCGCGGGCAACGTGTTTATCGCCTGGCAGTACCCTTTGCACTCCGGCAAAGCCTTTGGTTGGCCCGGACGACTGGTGATATTTTTCGCGGGAGTGATCATTATTTTGCTGGCGGTCACTGGCGTAAAAATCTGGTTGCG
>CBFGWO010000147.1:0-7145 GCA_965652595.1 uncultured Cellvibrio sp.
TGTGGTCGGCCTCTATGATGTCATTCCGTCCCCCGAGTTTCCTCCGGGGATTTTTGTTGGAGATCCATGCGTATTATGCCCAGACTCTTCCAGTTGCTTGGCTTTTTGCTTTTTTTATTTGCAATGTCAACCCAGGCCGCGCCTCCGCCACCTTCGCCCGCCGCTACCCGTGGCCCACAAACCGTCGATTGGACTGATTTGATGCCGGAGGAAGACCTCAAGCTCCTGATGTCCATGCCCATGGTCGATCACGAAAACATGACCGATGAAGAACTCACCGAAGGTCTCAGTGCTGGTAGCCTAAGAACCCAAGGCAGCAACAACGGGAAAAGCGCGCTGGAAGAAGACAGTGCCATAGAAAGCAGTTTGGAGGCAGAGGTAGCCAATGCCATAGGCCTGGCGATGAGCGGCAAGGCCACCACCGGAGAACGCTCCTGGCGGGATGCGTTAGTGTCAACCCGAGTGCGCCCCGAATTTGATAACAAGCCGATTCGTATTGCAGGCTATATAGTGCCACTGGAGTACGACGACAATATGGTGATCCGCAGCTTTTTTTTGGTGCCCTACTTCGGCGCCTGCATCCATGTACCACCGCCGCCGCCCAATCAAATTATTTATGTGCGCTATCCCAAGGGTTTAACACTGGAGAACCTCTACACACCTTTTTGGGTGAGCGGCACGCTGAAAGTTGAAACCGTCGAAAACGAAATGGCGCTGGCATCCTATGCGATGGATGCGCAACGGTTGGAGGAGTACAAGGAGGATGCGTTGCTGGACTAATGCATCATCCCAAATTATTTAGCGGCAAGCCGTTAGGTTTGCGATAAAAAAGGCAGGGCTAAAAATCTCAAGAAAGCGGGCCTGTAACTCAACAGCAGCGCAACGGCCAAACTGGCTACCGGCATCATTGTTACCCACACCAGGATCGCCATGGAAGGATGATCAGCTCTGAAGCACGAGATCACCGAGATCAACACCATCAGTGCGCCCAAACTCCTGAGGCGCGCTGGATGCGGCTTTCGCTTATCCAATGGAAACACCTGGGCCCAATGGTTCAACATCGACAGCGAAATCCAGCAAAGACCGAAAAACCCTGCCAACGCAGCAACAGCTAACCAAAAATTCATGCGCGCACCTCATTAGCTGTCGCTGCAGAAACGGACGCAGTATCCAACAGCGGCTTTGGCAATTGAATGGCAAGTTTTCGCGCCGTAAATACAGCAACCAGTGCGCAGCCCAGCAAACTTAAATCCACACCAGCCACTGCCCAATAGGTTTCAACAAACAAAGTCTTGACCAGGTGATCGCCCGTGGTTACCCAATTAAGCAGTGGCGCGGCGACAGATAACACCGCCAGCCCCCATGATTGTTCGCGCCAGGCTGGGTTGCGCCCGGCATTTGCCACTGGTGCGCTACGCCAAAAGGCATGGAAGAAACACAGCGCCCAGGAAAGCCAGAAAATATTCTTTTCCCACTCGCCTTTCGTCGCCAATTCAGCGGGTAAGAGACGATTGGCCACTAACATGGAAACCGCAGCGATAACCATGCCTGTAACACAGGTTACGGCCATGGCATCGACCAGTCGACAGCCTTGGTAACCAATACGGGCGTGAGCCTGTTTGCGTTTTTCAACAAAAAATATAAATCCCGTAGCAATGCAAGCGCAGCCAAGCAGGCCACCGAACACATACAACCAGCGTAGCAACCAGTGCTCAAAGTGCTGCAAATGCAGTCCAACAAGAAATTCATTGGTTTCCGATACCATTGAGCCTTGGGGATCTTCGCGGATAACCTCGCCGCTGGCAGCATTGAAGTGAATACCTTCGCCCACCAGCGCAACGCGGTCACTGCCGGCGCGGTAAACACTGACGTAACCATTGGCATCACCCAGATGATTGATAAACAAAAAGCCAACTTCCCCCGCCATATTTCTCTCGGCCCAGCGGCGCTTGGCTTCTGCCATCATGGCGTCAACGGAGGCGATAGGTGCGCTGACACCCGCCGGTTCGTGGGGCAAGCCGGTGCGCTCTGCTTCCTGTATTTGGTGCTGATCGTGCAGAGGCTTTAACAGGGTGCTACTGGCGGGAAAATACAACCAACTGGCAAAAATCAATAAACCCGTAAAAGCAAAAAAGAAATGAAACGGCAGGGCGATCACCCCTGTCATATTGTGCAGATCCAAGGCACTGCGCTGGGTGCGCTTCCAGGGACGAAAGGTAAAAAACTCGCGAAAAATTTTACGATGAATAATAACGCCCGATACCAGCGCCGCCATCATCACCGAACCCGCCAGGCCAACTAGCCAATAGCCCAGCATTTTCCATTGCCAATTTAGGCTGTAGTGCATCGGATAAAACCAATCGCTACCAATTTTCAGCGCCTGCTCGTGCAGGAATTCACCATTGCGCGGATCGATGGTGGCCCATCCATGCACATGCAAGTGATCATCGCTGGCATTTTTGGGCTCGTTGGGAATCGCAAACTCACCCCCGATAGTTAACACGGGATCGCGGTGAGTGGTGTAGGCGTAGAGCGATTGCAGCGGCATGGTCTCGGGATCTGGCAGATCCCCTATCACGCGACTGGCGGTGAGGGCCATATCATCCGGGTGAGGCCTCAGCTTGCTAAAAACCGGCTGTAACAGCGCGTCATAGGAAGGCATGGGCTGAGGATCAAAGCGCGTCGAGGGAACCGCCCAGCGATCAATCTCCCGATCAAACACTGACAAAGCGCCAAAAAAGAAACACACCATTAAGACAAAGCCCAAAAACAGGCCAAACCAGGTGTGCATCCAGGACATAGACAAACGAAATTGGGTAAACATGACAAGCTTTCCCCTACGACAAGAGTGAGCGCTGCAAAACCCAGGCTGCCAGCAGCATTGCAGCGGCACCGCCACCCAGAGTCAGCCAGAGACGCAAGGCGCTTCTAACGACGAAGGCCCACAAAAACACCACCAAAAACACCACCAGTGCCAGCATGAGCACCGCAGTTTCGGCCTCGTGAAAGTCCAGCCCCAGGGCGACCAGCCCAGTGATTCCCAAGGCGACAAGACCCCAGGTGAAGACGTAGCCGCCCAGGGTCGCCGCTGCGACTCGGCTGACCACCGGAAGTATTTGATACAGGTTCATGCTTTTGCGGGCCTGAAAATACGGAAACTCCAGCAGGATGCCAGAGGGATGATTGAAAATTGCGCCAATGATAATCATTAACAAAAAGGAATGGCAAGCAATCTTTTTAATCCACCCAAGGCCACAGAATCCCTGGCCAGGGATTCTTATCTCCGCCAATGCCATAGCCCAAACCATTAATCGTAATGATAACTACTATCATTGACATTTATACTTACGGCAATTAACCTTCGCCGCCACGTCTGCACCTGCTTACTTTTCCAACAGGTTCCTGCATTCACTAACACTTCTCGGGGGTTAAAAATGGCCGTATCTGGCAACAAGCGTTTCCAAAAAAAGATCACCTGTCTGCTGATAGCAGCCTGTAGCGCCTGGGGCAGCCTGCCAGCACTTGGGGATGTAGAAGAGATCACCATTGTTGGCATTCGTGAAGTACGCACCAGCAAAGGCGCAACGGGGCTAACGCTTACTACCTTTGAAACCCCCCAATCGCTAACCGTTATTGACGGGGAGCTGCTGGATGCCTTTCAGCTGAATGACATTAACCGCGCCTTAAAGCTGGTAACCGGCGTCAATGTTGAACAGGCGGAAACCGACCGCACCTACTACAACGCCCGAGGCTTCGACATCACCAGCATGCATGTTGACGGTGTCGGTATACCCTTTGACGGTTTGGTGCAGGGGGATTTGGATACCGCAATATACGAAAAAGTAGAAGTTGTGCGCGGGGCCAATGGTTTGATTACGGGCATAGGCAATCCCTCCGGCACCATCAACTATATCCGCAAACGCCCCACGAACGATTTCAAACTAAGTGGTGAATTAGCCGCTGGCTCCTGGAACCAAAAACGTGCCGAGCTAGACCTTTCCTCCCCCATCACCCAATCCGGCAGCTGGGCCGCCAGAGGCGTGGTGGCCATAGAAGATAAGGAAAGCTGGCTCGACCTTTATCAACACCAGCGGCAAACCGCGTATGGCATCGTCGATGGACAACTGAGCCCCAATATTACCCTCGCGCTCGGCCACACCTATCAAAGCAGTCGCTCTGAGGGTGTGCTCTGGGGCGCTTTGCCCCTGGTGTACAGCGATGGCTCGCAAGCAGATTTTGATATCTCTACCACCACCAGCATGGACTGGACCTATTGGGACGCGACAACAAACACCTCCTTTGTAGAGATGGGCGCAAATTTACCCGGCGATTGGCAGTGGCTCTCCACACTTACCTACACCGACTACGATGAGCCTTCTGAAATTTTTTACGTTTACTTGAGCCCCGGTCTGGATCGGGAAACCGGGCTGGGCGTGCAAGCATGGCCGGGAAAATTTCACTCCACATCACAATCCCTGCAATGGGACAACAGCCTCAGCGGCAAATTTGAATGGGGTGGACTGGAGCATGAACTTGTCCTAGGTGCCAGCCTCGCCGATCAGGATCTCAAGTCTCTGGACTATGCAGCGCTCACGGGCTTTGTTCCCATGCCCGCCTATCCCGGTTGGAAAGGCAATGAAGTCCCCAGACCTACCTGGGGCGACGCTGAGGTTGCCGCAAAATCCAACATCAAATTGAATCGACTGTTTGGTGCAGCGCGCTTTGCACTCTCAGACAATTTTCACACCATCATCGGCTTCAATAGCGTGAGCTACAAACGCGAAGGCTACAGCTGGGACGTGTCCACCGATACTGATGATCAAAAAACCAGCCCTTACGCAGGGTTCACTTGGACGCTCATGCCGAGCCTCAATCTGTACGCCAGCTACAGTGACATTTATCAACCGCAATATGAGTTGAATGACGATCAGCAACCCTTGGGCCCCGCCCAAGGGAAGAGCTACGAAGCAGGTATTAAGAAGGAATGGTTGAACGGTGCACTCTTAACCAGTTTCGCACTCTTCCAGGTCGAGCAATCCAACCTGGCAGAATTTGCACAGTACACAGATTGCGACGATATTCCCGACGAAGATACTAGTGACGATTTCAACTGCGCAGAGTACCGTGCTATCACAGCCGAATCCGAAGGTTTTGAAGCGGAGGTGTTTGGCAAGCTAACGGAGAACCTCAGCATTCAGGCAGGTTATACACAGTTGAGCTTGAAAGATCCTGAAGGCAACGACAGTCGCACTTTTATTCCGCGCAAAACCCTGAAAATGATCCTTCGCTGGAACCCGACCGCCGTGGAAAAACTTGACCTGGGTATTTCTTCCCGTTGGCAAAGTGACATTCACAATAATGGCATTGAGCAATCAGCCTTCTCCGTATTCGGTCTCTTCGCGAGCTATGAAGTGGCCAGAAATATGCGTGTTGCCGTTAACCTGGACAACGTTGGGGACGAGAAGTATTTGAACAGCCTGCAATGGGATCAAGCATTTTACGGCGCACCCAGAAACTTCAGTGTGAACCTGGACTGGAAACTTTAAGCTGCAACAACAGCGCCTGTAAGTCTGCGATCGGCAAAGGATTGCTATCGATAAACTCAATTCGACTGTCGAGCAAATCCTTCGCCAGCGCATCATCGAGTTTATTCACGCTCAATACGCCCTCTTCGGCATTAAACTTGTGTACGCCCTGGTCAGTGTTGATCAGGGCTTTAACGCGCATCGCAGGATTTCCCGCCAGCCAAACGAAAAGCCGCCCAAAATCGAATTGCCAATCAGGCCGAAATAGCCAGCCGCAAGAATAAAAGCCTTGGCCCTGGTTTTCGCGCCGAATAAAATCCTCACCTTCGGATAATTGCACCGCCGCGTTAAAAACTTCGGGCTCAGGTCGCAGCGAAAGGCGCGCACTTCTATGCGCTCCCGGGTGTTTCAATGCATGAGCTCGCCGAGGCGTATCCAGCCACGAGGCGTCCAGCTCGCCTTGGGTAACCCTGTAGCAGGGTTTGCTATCGGTTTGCTGCGCGAGCCAGGTGTCGAGTAGCGCGAGATCTTCGGCGCTACATAAATCGATTTTGTTGGCCACTATGACATCCGCCACCGCCAACTGATCATTAAAGCTTGGGTTTTCGCTATAGCGTGGGTCGCGCAGTTTGCGCGGATCCAGCAGCGTCAGGGTCGCGCGCAGATCCAGCACTGTGTCGTAGTAGTCACCGGTAAGGGTTTTGATAATTTCTTCTGGATGACCAAGCCCGGTGGGCTCAATAAGCACGCGATCCGGTTTGGTGGTGGCGATCAGCATATTGAGCGCAATCTTCATTGGCAGCCCGGCAACGCAACAGATGCAGCCACCGGGCACTTCGCGCACAAAGGCACCCGAGTCTTTAAGTAGCGCGCCGTCGATACCAATTTCGCCAAACTCGTTAACCAGCACCGACCAGCGCTCGCCCTCGGGCTTGTTGCGCAGCAGATGGGTAATGGCGGTAGTTTTACCCACACCAAGAAAACCGGTGATGATATTGGTGGGAATTTTTTTGCGAGTATTGGACATCAACGAAATTCCGCTCGCGCTTGCTGTGCGGTTAACCGCGCCGCACCCTGTTCCTGCTCGCGCACCCAGTTAAGATGAATACGCTGCAGCGAATCGAAGTGCGCAAAGGCGTTCAACTGCACCCAGCGCAGTTCATCGGGCTGTGCGCAAGCCAAGTCGTAGCTCAGCAAAAAATCGAGATGCACACCACCCGGCAAACGCTCAGCGGCTTCCAATAGTGGTGATTCGATCTTGACCTGGCTAACTACACAGCCCGCTGCCTCGGTAACGAAAAAAATACTGGCGGGTTGTTGCAATTTCTCGAGCATCTGCGCTTGATGCGTGCGCTCTTCGTCGTTATAGGGCAAGCGTTCAAATCCCAGCAGATCCATCGCAGGCAGCTCCAGACTGATGCGCAAATGCTTGCCGTCGAGCGCCAGATTCATCTCCGCCTGGCCGTGGACGTGGGCGCCGTGCTGATGCCCGCTACCATCCGCTTGTGTTTCAAATTCGCTGTGATGGTGGTGATCGTGATCGTCGTGATTGTGGACTTCGCCAACGGCACTTGCGCGATCGGCGCCATGAGACTGTTCAGCTTTATGCGAATGATCAGC
>CBFGWO010000148.1:0-7016 GCA_965652595.1 uncultured Cellvibrio sp.
GTATCAACCACCTTGATAAATACCCAGCGCGCAACGAACACCAACAGGGTTGCAATAATCACGCCCCAAAATATCAGGCTCTGATGAATAAATTCACTGCCGAAGACCAGGTTAAGAAAATAGAGCGCGAGACTGCCGAGCAAAAAGAAGCTGACCAGGGTGCGCAACACCATGCTGGCGTAACCCTCGCGCACCAGCGCCATGTACACGCCCATGGAGAGAGTGCAGCAGCTGAGTACAAACGAAAAAACAGCGATGGACAGCCAGGAATGATCCACCGGGAGAGATTCGCTCATCGCCAACAATTGGGTAAAGGTTTGGGCCAACCAGGCAGCAAGCGCCAGCAGGGCCGCTTCGGCTATGCCCAAAAATAAATAGGGGAGATGCACATAGTGCTTGTTGAGACGGATATACGACAAACCTGTGTCCTTAGCCTGTTTATGCGACGTTGCCGCCCGGTGGCGATAACAAGGGCGGCATTATAGCGGGTTTTATGACAAATACTCGACAACTCCCACGGCAAATGCGCCTGACTTGCGGCGAATTTTCCTGTTGCGTGGAATAATGGCCGGGCTTTTGCCTGTGAAAGAAAAAAACCAACCCAATTTGTGTTAATTTAACTGCCCATTGGATCCACAGTCTGCGCAAGGAATTTACCTATCATGTTCGCTAACAACCCTCGACTTTGCATCTTAGGCCTGGGCTATGTCGGCCTGCCGCTGGCAGTCGAATTTGGAAAATATTTCGACACTCTTGGCTTTGATATTTCCCGATCGCGGATTGAAGAACTGCGCCAAGGCATTGATAGAACTCTCGAACTCAATACCGAAGAGCTGCATGAATCCACGCATTTGCGCTTCAGCGCCGATGCAGACGAGATTCGCGGCTGCGATGTTTACATTGTCACTGTGCCCACACCCATCAACGACAGCAAACAACCTGACCTCACTCCACTGGAAAAAGCTTCGACACTTTTGAGCAAAGTGATCGGTAAAAATGCCATAGTCGTGTTCGAGTCGACGGTTTATCCCGGCTGCACTGAAGAAGTGTGTGTACCCATCATCGAGCGCGGCTCGGGCCTGGTGTTTAACCGGGATTTTTTTGCCGGTTACAGCCCCGAGCGAATTAACCCCGGCGACAAGCAACATCGCGTACACAACATCACCAAAATTACTTCCGGCTCCACCCCCGAGGTCGCTGACTATGTTGACCAGCTCTACCGTCGCATTGTGCAGGTGGGCACCCACAAGGCCAGCAGCATTAAAGTTGCCGAGGCAGCCAAGGTTATCGAGAACACTCAGCGAGACATTAATATCGCGCTGATCAATGAGCTGGCATTGATTTTTAAACGCTTGGGTATTGATACGCTGGAGGTGCTTGAAGCGGCGGGCACCAAGTGGAATTTTTTGCCTTTTCGCCCAGGGTTAGTAGGTGGTCACTGCATCAGCGTGGACCCTTATTACCTCACGCACAAAGCCCAGCAACTGGGTTACAACCCCGAAGTGATTCTCGCGGGGCGACGCATCAATGACGGCATGGGCAACTTTATTGCCGACTCGGTAGTAAAGATGATGACCCAGCGCAAAACCCATGTGGTGGATTCCAAAATTTTGATCATGGGCCTGACCTTTAAAGAAAATTGCCCTGACCTGCGCAATACCCGTGTTATAGACATAGTGCGCGAGCTACAAAACTACAACGCCAATGTGCAGGTGTTTGACCCCTGGGCAGATTCGGCTGAAGCCGAACACGAATATGGGCTTTCGCTGATCGAGCAACCCGAAGTGGGCGCTTACGACGCGATTATTGTGTGTGTTGGTCACGATAAATTTCGCGCTATGGGTGCGGAGGCTATTCGCGCCCTGGGCAAGCCCGGCAGTGTGCTCTTTGATGTGAAGCATATCCTGCCAAAAGAGGCCGTTGACGCGCGCCTTTGATATCGAATTCCACTTAACAAGCGCAAGGACATCGAATGAAAGTTCTGGTAACAGGTACCGCTGGTTTTATCGGCTCGACACTGGCTAAACGTTTACTGGCGCGTGGCGACCAAGTCGTGGGCGTTGATAACCTTAACGACTACTATGATGTGCAAATTAAAAAAGATCGTCTTGCACAGCTGACGGTACAGAGCGGCTTTACCGATGTACGCGCCAACATCGAAGACAAGGCAGCGATAGACCAAATATTTAAAACTCACAAGCCGGATCGCGTTGTGAACTTGGCAGCACAAGCCGGGGTGCGTTATTCGTTGCTTAACCCCCAGGCTTACATCGATTCCAATATCACCGGCTTTTTGAATATCCTCGAAGCTTGCCGCCATATAGGCACCGAGCATCTTGTGTATGCATCCAGCAGCTCGGTTTACGGCGCTACCACGGCCATGCCGTTTTCTGTTCACAACAACGTGGACCATCCGGTTAGCCTTTACGCCACCAGTAAAAAAGCCAATGAATTAATGGCGCACACCTACAGCCATTTGTTTGGCATTCCCACCACGGGACTGCGCTTTTTTACGGTGTACGGCCCCTGGGGTCGCCCGGATATGGCGTTGTTTATTTTTACCAAAAAAATTCTGGCCGGCGAACCGATTGATGTATTCAACTTTGGCCATCATCGCCGCGACTTTACTTACATTGATGACATAGTCGAAGGTGTGATTCGCACCCTGGATCATGTTGCCCCGCGCAATCCGGATTGGAGCGGCGATACGCCCGACCCGGCCACCTCCAAGGCGCCTTACCGCATTTACAATATTGGCAGCAATAATCCGGTAGAGCTGTTGCGCTATATCGAAGTACTCGAAGACTGCCTGGGCAAAAAGGCCATTAAAAATCTGCTGCCGCTGCAACCCGGCGATGTGCCCGATACCTACGCCGATGTGGATGCGCTGATTGAAGATGTGGATTACAAACCCGCAACACCCGTTGAAGTGGGCATTGAAAATTTTGTGCGCTGGTATCGCGACTATTACAAGGTCTAATTAGCTATAAGGTAGAGCCCATGCAGCCAGTCACCCATGCCATGACGGTGGATGTTGAAGATTATTTCCACGTCGCAGCTTTCGCCAAGGTTATTAAGCCGAGCGATTGGCATCAGTGGCCGTCGCGGGTGGAAGCCAACACCGATAAGTTGTTGCAGTTGTTTGCCGACCACAATCTCAAGATTACTTTTTTTGTTTTGGGCTGGGTGGCCGAACGACATCCGCAACTGGTCAAGCGCATTTGCGCGCAGGGTCATGAGCTGGCTTCTCACGGTTACAGCCATCAGCTGGTTTACCAGCAAACGCCTGAGGTTTTTCGTTCCGAAACCGCCAAGTCCAAGCAGATACTTGAGGATCTGGCGCAACAGCCGGTAACCGGTTATCGCGCCGCCAGCTATTCGATTACCCGCAAATCCCTGTGGGCTTTGGATGTGCTTGCCGAACTGGGTTTTACCTGGGATTCGAGCATTTTCCCCACGCGCCACGACAACTACGGTATTCCCGGCAGCCCCGAAGAACCCTACACCCTGATTACCAGCAGCGGCGCTCGCTTGACCGAGTTTCCGCTCACCACCGCCAAAGTGCTGGGGCAATCCATTCCTGCTGCGGGTGGCGGCTATTTTCGTCAGTACCCTTATGCGCTTTCTCGCTGGTTGTTTAAACGCGCGAGCCAAAACCAAACACGACCGCAGATTTTTTATTTGCACCCCTGGGAGATAGATCCGGGGCAACCACGCGTTCCCAATGCGAGCTGGTTCAGCAACTTTCGTCATTACACCAATCTCAAACGCTGCCTACCCAGGCTTGAACAGCTGCTTGCAGATTTTCAGTTCGGCACCATGAGCGCCAGCCTGGGATCGGTGGAGATTCGCAAAACACTGGATTTACGCGAACTGGATAAGCACTAACGTGGCCATCACGATTCGTCACCATCTTGGGCTAAGCGCGTCTAACGAGGCATTCCTGCAGGAGTGGGATCAACTCTTTGCGCAGAGCCATAATCCGGTTTTTTATAACGACTGGCGTTGGCATCAGCTGCTTGGCGCACTTCTGGTCGAAACACCGGTTTATTATTTTGTTGCCTACGACGAGGGCGAGTTGATCGCCATAGTTCCGCTGACGCTGACTCGCCGCCACAAAAATGGATTAGCTTTGCGAGTGCTGGGCTTTCCGCACGATGTGGTGGCTGATTTGTGCGATCTGGTTTTGCATAAAGACAAAGCAGACGCACCAATACTTACAGCCGTGCTTGATTACATTCAGCGCCATCGATTATTCAAGTGGGATTTGCTGGAGCTAAAGCAATTTGGTGAACGCTCTGCGTGTTTTCGTTTGCTTGACAAACAAGGGCTCGAGCCTTGGGGCACCAGCGCGTTTACACGCGATACCGGCAACGGGCTGGTAAACCCTCTGTCAAAAAAACAAGTTAAGAATGTGCAGCGTCACACGCGCCATGCCGAGCAGGAAATGGGTTCACTTCGCCTTGAGCAAGTCGATGCTCCCGATAAAATTGCAGCGGCCTACGAGCAATTTTTATCCATTGAACAAGCTGGCTGGAAAGGCGTATCCGGTACTCAGAGTGCTATACGCCTGCGGCCCGCTGCCTGTGCCTTTTATCAACAAGTGCTGCGAGTTTTTTCCGAACAACAGCGGGCACAGATTAATTTGCTGTATTTTGGTGATGCCCCTGTCGCCGCTCAGATGGGCTTGCGCACAGGCAATAAACTCTGCCTGTTGAAAATTGGCTACGATGAGCGAGTACGCGATTTTGGCCCCGGCGGTATTGCCTTGTTAAAGTGCCTCGACGCTGAGGAGGCAAAGCGCAGCGAAGAAGTCTGCCTGGTGACCAACCCGCCTTGGGCACATCGCTGGCATTTTGAAACAGAAACACTCTGGTCTTATCGACGTTTTAATTCCCATCTATTTGCCCGCCTATTGCGAGTTTCGCTTGCGCTGCGCGCCTGGTGGAAGGCACGCTCCAGAACCGAGGCCGCACCAAGTCCATCGGAGACAGCAACAAACGCTGCTGACTAGCAATCAGGCTTAAAAATCGCGAGGGTTTATCCGTGACACGATCAAACTTTTACCTCATGTTGTACAACCTGCTCGCTGCGCTCTGCCTTTTTCCGCTGGCGCTAGCGCTGGTTGTTGCGGTGGATAGTCTATGGGGATTGCAAGAATTTTGGAGTGCCTTTTGGGGCGAGTCCAAACGAGGCACACTTAGCCTGGTGATCAGCGATTGGTGGCTGGCCCTGCCCTGGAGCATTGGGCTTTGGCTGGTATTGCGCAGTGCAAAGCAATTTGCAAAGGGCTCTGGCGCGCGTTTTGGTGGCGTTTACGCCGCACTAGCCACACTCACTTTTTTTTGTATTCTCTGGGCTTTTTTGATGCCCGCCATCCCCTTGTTACCCGGCGCCATGTTGTTGGCGGGGTTGATCTGTCTGCTGATTGAATCACTGCTTGCGAGGTGCTTGAGATGAAGCGCTCTGTCTGTTTGCTTATGGGGTTGGCGATGTTCGGTAGCGCCGTCAGCCTTGCGGAAGATCGCGTTTGGTTAATTGGCGGCGGCAATACCCTAGGCAACTCTCAAGGGCAGATCGAGGAAAATGTGCGCTGGCTTCAGCAGCTGTTTTCCGCTCGCGGTATTGAGCCACGCACCTACTACACCCACGGCGGCGCCGATGAAGTAGATGTTGTGTATTTTGCGCCGGAGCAGGAGTGGGACCCGCTGCTGGAGCCCTTGCTGCGAGTTTATGGTGACGGCTTGGCTTACGCGCGCAAAACCCGACGCAACTCGCTTGTAAACGTAATAGGCACCACCGAAAAGCCTCACTTGATTGAAAGCTTGAGCCAGGATTTTGCCTCGGTAAATTCAGGAGACTCAGTGCTGTTGGTGTACAACGGCCACGGCGAAATTGAACCTGCTGATACGGTTGAAAACAGCCTGAAGCTCTGGGGAGATACTCACCTGACCATCACTGAGCTTGATCAGCTGATGGACAAGATTACCCCCACAGCCAATGTTCGCTTTGTACTGACCCAGTGTTTTTCCGGGGCTTTCAGCAAGCTGATTTATGATAATCCCCGCAGCCATCAATTGGCCGAACAAAACCGCTGCGGCTTTCTGGCGGAGTCTGACAGGCGCGAATCGGAAGGCTGCGATCTGGGCACCAATCAGGCGGAATTTCGCGATTACACCACCTACTTTTTTGCAGCCCTGCAGGGCGAAACCCGCCTGGGCGAGGCGATACCCATGGAAGCCTTGGACCTGGACGGTGATGGGCGCGTAAGTTTTCGCGAGGCCCACCTGTACACACTGGGTGCCGCCCACAGCGGCGATCTCTCGCGCTCAACCAGTGAAGTCTTTTTGGAAGAATGGCAGCCCTGGTACCTGCGCTGGAGTAGCCAAGGCCCCCTGCCCGACAACGACTACGGGCGCATTGCCAAACAGGTTGCGCAAACCCACAGCCTGCCGATGTCAGGCGCTGGGTTACAGGATAGGCGAGCACAACTCAAGACTCAGGAAGCCGCGCTGATCGCGACCCAGTCTGCCACCCGCGACCAGGTAAAGACGCTGCAAGATCAACTTCAGCAAAAGCTGGCGCCGCTGGCCCAGGATCTGCCGGGCAATTGGCCAGCAAACATCCACCAATTCTCGCAAGACCAGCTTGCCAGCCTTCGCCTGACGATCACCGAGCACCCGGATTACCCCCGGCTGCGCCAGGCTCAAACCCAGCAGGAGCAGCTTCAAAGCCAACTGCTCGACCTGAGCCGGGATATTGCCCAGGTAGATAAGGTACTGCGCATGCAAAAGTTGGCTCGCCTGGAGGCTTCATTTGCGCGCTTTGCAAGCCAGGATGACAAGGCGGCTCGCTCGCGGCTGCTCAGTTGCGAGAATGGCCATATAGATAGACGTTAGCGGGTGGGATCTGTAAAATCGCGACCTCTTTCTCAGCACCCGTAGCTCAGCTGGATAGAGTAGCGGCTTCCGAAGCCGTTGGTCACAGGTTCGAATCCTGTCGGGTGCGCCATCCTC
>CBFGWO010000149.1:0-6904 GCA_965652595.1 uncultured Cellvibrio sp.
GTAAGTGTGGCAGTAAGTGTGGCAGTAAGTGTAAAAGGCGCTTAACAGTGCTTGTTGTCAGACGGACAATAAGGCTATACTGGACAACATACAAAAGCCCGGCCAGGATAGCCGGGCATTTTTTCTACAGGCCTCCAGATTTCAGAGAGTAATTATGCTGTTTTTAGGTGTGGATATAGGTAGCTCTTCTACCAAAGTGTCAGTGATTGAGGGGGAAACCGGCCAGTGCTTGGGCGCGATTTCCTATCCGGAGTCTGAGCTGGCAATCAACAGCCCCCAGCCCGGCTTTGCCGAGCAAGACCCTGAAACCTGGTGGGATTGTGTCAAGCAGGGTTGCCAGCGCCTGTTCAGCCGCGAAAACATCGATCCCCAGCGCATTGAGGCTATTGGGATCTCCTACCAGATGCACGGTTTGGTGCTGGTGGATGCCCAGCAACAGGTGCTTCGCCCTGCCATTATCTGGTGCGACAGCCGCGCCGTGCCCTACGGCCAGGCCGCCTTGGAAGCCTTGGGTAATGACTACTGTTTTGGCCATCTGCTGAATTCGCCGGGCAACTTCACCGCCGCCAAACTGCGTTGGGTGCAGGAGAACCAGCCAGAGCTGTTTGCGCGCATTCACAAGATTATGCTTCCCGGCGATTTTATTGCCATGAAACTCACGGGTGAGATCACCACCACGGCCTCCGGTTTGTCTGAGGGAACCCTGTGGGATTTCAGCGAACGTAAGGTGGCCTCCCGGCTGCTTGACCACTGGGGTATCAGCCAGGAGTTGATCCCACAACTGGTGCCCAGCTTTGGTGATCAGGGTCGTGTTAGCGCCTCCGCTGCTGCCGAGTTGGGGCTGCGCGCGGGTATTCGGGTGAGCTATCGCGCTGGCGACCAGCCTAATAATGCTTTTAGCCTGAATGTGACCGAGCCGGGTGAAGTTGCTGCAACCGCCGGCACATCCGGTGTGATTTACGGTGTTACCGATCAGCCCGCAGCCGACACCCAATCCCGCGTCAATACCTTCCTCCATGTGAGTGACACTGCCAGTCATCCGCGCAATGGCGTGCTGGTGTGCGTCAATGGTACCGGTCGGCTTTATAGCTGGTTGCGCCAGACGCTGGCAGCGGCTGGCGAGGCGCCGGGTTATGATTTGCTCAACAAACTCACCGATGCGGTTCCGGTGGGCAGTGAAGGCTTGGTTTTCCATCCTTTCGGCAACGGTGCCGAGCGGATTTTTCAAAATCGCAATCTGGGTGCGCACCTGCGCCATCTGGATTTCAACCGTCACGGCCTGGGTCATCTGGTTCGTGCGGCTCAGGAGGGTATCGTCTTTTCCCTCAACCAGGGCTTTGATGTACTCAAATCCCTGGGCGGCAGTTGCACGACGGTGCGTGCCGGTCGGGGCAATATGTTTCTGAGCGATGTGTTTACCCGCGCTTTTGCCAACACCACGGGCGCGGTAGTGGAGCTGGTGGACACAGACGGCGCCCAGGGCGCTGCCCGTGGCGCAGCCCTGGGGGCGGGTTACTTCGCCTCAACCAAGGAGGCCTTCGCAGGTCTCAAGCGTTTGGGGGTGCAGGAGCCGGATCCTGGTCTGGCTGCGCAGTATCAGGACGCGTATCAACATTGGGTGGCCTGTTTGCCCGAATAGGCGGCAAGTACATCCGAGGTCTACAGAAACGATTTTTAACGAAAGAGGTTTTTTATGAGCATAGTAATGGGCAGCAAGGAATACTTTCCCGGCGTAGGCAAAATTGGCTACGAAGGTCCTGAATCCGACAACCCCCTGGCGTTCAAGTACTACGACGAAAACCGCGTTGTAGCGGGCAAGACGCTGAAAGAGCACTTCAGGTTTGCGGTGTGCTACTGGCACACCTTCTGCGGCGCTGGCCACGATCCTTTTGGCCCAGGCACCAAAGTATTTCCCTGGTCAGGTATTGCTGACCCGGTTGAGCGCGCCCACGAAAAAATGGACGCTGCCTTTGAATTTATCACCAAGCTGGGCGTGCCCTACTACTGCTTCCACGATATCGACCTGATCGATGAAGGCAGCACCCGTGCGGAAACCTCCAAGCGCCTGCAAACCATCGTTGAATACGCCAAGCAAAAGCAAAAAGCCTCAGGCGTAAAACTCCTGTGGGGCACGGCCAACCTTTTCTCCAACCCGCGTTATATGAACGGTGCTTCTACCAGCCCGGATTTCAATGTGGTTGCCTACGCAGGCGCCCAGTTGAAAGATGCTCTGGATGCAACCATCGCGCTGGATGGTGAAAACTATGTGTTCTGGGGCGGCCGCGAAGGCTACATGAGCCTGCTCAACACCGACATGAAGCGCGAGCAGGAGCACATGGCTCGCTTCCTCACCATGGCGCGCGACTATGCGCGTGGCCAGGGCTTTAAAGGTACATTCTTCATCGAGCCCAAGCCGATGGAGCCGTCCAAGCACCAGTACGATTTTGATGCCGAAACCGTTATCGGCTTCCTGCGTCATCATGGTCTGGACAAAGACTTTAAACTCAACCTCGAAACCAACCACGCTACCCTGGCTGGTCACACCATGTGTCACGACATGCAGGCCGCGGCTAACGCGGGCATGCTGGGCTCACTGGACGCCAACCGTGGTGACTACCAAAACGCCTGGGATACCGACCAGTTCCCCTACAACCTCAACGAAACTGTTGAGATGATGCTGGTGTTTCTGCGCGCCGGTGGTTTGCAGGGCGGCGGTGTGAACTTCGATGCGAAAGCCCGTCGTAACTCACCAGACTTTATTGATCTGTTCTACGGCCACATTGGCGGCATGGATACCTTCGCGCGCGCACTGATCATTGCTGACAACCTGATCCAAAAGTCTCCGCTGGAAAAAATGCGCAAAGAGCGTTACGCCAGCTTCGATAGCGGCAAGGGTGCCGATTACGAACAGGGCAAACTGACGCTGCAACAATTGGCTGACATTGGAAACAGCAACGGTGAAGTGGCGCTGACCAGTGGTCGTCAGGAGCTGTACGAAAACGTCATTAACCAGTACATCCGCTAAGGCGTTTTGGCGTGCCCATAGTGGGTGCGCCGGATCTTCAAACGCCAGTTATCCAGCCCGAGGGTGAAGATAACTGGCGTTTTTCTTACGGCTGTTTGAAACCGGTTACATTTTGCGGCACACTGCGCGCCCTGCAATCGGCGGGCGCTGACCAGAAAAAGAGCAGATAGCGAGACGAGGCGCCGGGCATGGCCTGGATTCGCTCGAGCATGCGAGAATGGCCACCTTTTTCAGCTCCCGGATAGTGTCTCCCGCTCCAATTACCGAGGTATTGATGTCAGCAGCTCTTCAGGCGGCCGCCAACCGCTTACAACATTGGATTACCCATGACGCCATCCCCTTGTGGTCGCGTCTCGGCATTGAACCCGCAAGCGGCGCCAATATTGAGCGTCTGACGCCGTCAGGCGAGATAGACCTGGCGGCCAATCTGCGCACGCGCGTTCAGGCGCGGCAACTGTTTTTTTACGCCCAGGCTTATGATCGCGGTTGGTGCGATCAGGGTAGGGCCATTGCTCAAGGAATCCTGGCTTTTGTTCGCACCAAGGCAGCGCACAAAGAGGCAGGGGCGGGCTATAACCACCTGCTCAGCCCGGATCATCAGGTGTTGGATACACGCCAGGATCTCTACGATCACGCGTTCTTTTTGCTAGCGCTGGCATGGAGTTATCGCGCCTTTGGTGACCAGTCGGCGCTGGATGAAGCCGAGGCGCAGGTGGCGCATTTGGATAGATGCTTTGGCTCTGCTGTGGGCGGCTGGATCGAGGGCGACTACGCCTATGCCTGTCGCCGACAAAATCCCCATATGCATTTGTTTGAAGCCTTTCTCGCACTCTATGACGCCACTGGCGACGCGCGCTGGTTGGCCAGGGTGGGGGAGTTGTTCGCGCTCTTTCAAACGCGCTTTTTTGACGCAAAGCTGGGCGTGCTGTTTGAATTCTTTAACGAAGACTGGACTCGACTTGCCGATGGGCGTGGCGAGGTGGTGGAACCCGGACATATGATGGAATGGGTCTGGTTGCTGGATTGGTACAGTCGTCGCAGTGGTCGCCCGGTGAGCCACTACACCCAAGTGCTCTATGAGAGGGGTCTTTCATTGGGCATGGCACCGTCGGGCTTACTCTATGATGCAGTGGCACCTGATGGTCGGGTGCTCGACGCGGGTAAGCGCTGTTGGGGAATCACCGAATTGATCAAGGCCAGCTTGGTGCAGATTCGCGCCGGCCATCCGCAGGCGGAGGCTATTGCGGTCAAGGCGGTTGATGATCTGTTTAGCTACTATCTTTGTGCCTCAACACCTGGTGCCTACGTAGATCGCCGGGGCGGGAATGATGAGATTATCGCCGCCGAAGCGCCTGCCAGCAGCCTCTACCACCTGATAGTCGCGGCGGTGGAGTTGGTGGATCACTGCAAAAGCCCCTGATTTTTGCAAGTTGCTACCCGGGGGAGGGCGTGGCATTATCCCCCGGCCCGTTTTCATCGGGTGTTAATAACCATAAGTGCCCGGCAATACCAGATTCGCAACTTCTGCCTAGGGATTTCGGGTCATCAGCAAAATAACAACGGTCTTTGTCAACATAGAGTGCTCCAACATGGAAAACCCCTCTCATAAACTTCCCCTGCTTGAAAAAATTGGTTATGCCATGGGCGATGGTGCTGCCAATTTGGTGTGGCGGGGGGTATTGGCTTATATCGCCGTTTTTTATACCGATACTCTGGGCATTTCCGCTGTTGCAGCGGCGACGCTGATTTTGCTTGTGCGTCTGTCCGACGGGATCACCGACATCATCATGGGAATGGTGGCGGATCGCACCAATACTCGCTTTGGTAAATTCAGGCCCTGGATTCTGTGGTCAGCACCGGTGTTAGGCTTATTTATGGTGTTGTCATTTACCACACCTGACCTCAGTCCAGAGATGAAATTGGTGTGGGCCTATTTCACTTATATCGGCCTGACCCTCGCTTACACAGTGAACAACGTGCCCTATTCCGCACTCATGGGTGTTATGACCCCTAGCCATACAGAGCGTACTGTGCTCTCGGGTTACAGATTTGCTGGCGCTTTTCTCGGTGGTGTTGTGGTCATGAGCTTTACGCCTGACCTGGTGAAGTATTTTGGTCAGGGCGATGACGCACTGGGATATCAACAAACCATGTATGTGTTTGCAGGCCTGCTGGTGATTTTGTGCATGGTGACTTTCTTTACCACTAAAGAAAGGGTTGCTCCACCGCCGGAGTCGATGGTGCAAAGCTCCTTTGGTGAAATGTTTAAAAACATTGTGATCTTCTGTATTCCGCTGGGCGCCATGTCCTGGTTTTTTGTGCAGCGTGACCTTGTCAGTGGGGTAGTGTTTGCCGTGGTGATCGGGATTACGGCGGTTTTCCTGCGCGGATTCTTACGTAAGCCGCGCGAGACCATGACCTCCTCGCAAAGAGATTTTGCCGATTTGTTGACGAATAAACCCTGGCTGATGATTCTCGGTTTGGGCTTGTTCACCATGTTTTTTAACGGTATCCGTTTTGGCACTGTTGCCTACTACTTCACGCACTATATGGGCGATGCATCCCTCGGCGGCAAGTTCTTCTTTGCTACTACCTTGGTATCGGTTTTTGCGGCGATTATTGCCGGTTACCTGACACGCTTGCTGGGCAAGAAGGCGTTGTTTGCCATTTCATTGATCGTTAGCGGTATTTTGACTTGTGGAGTCTGGTTTGTTCAGCCAGGTCAGGTGGGGCTGATCTTTACCCTGGGTGTAGCGGCGGAGTTTTTTGCGGCCTTTATGCCGGTACTGACATTTAGCATGTTGGGAGATACGGCTGATTATTCCGAATGGAAAAATGGTCGACGCGCAACTGGCCTGCTTTACTCGGCAGGTACTTTTATTCAAAAGATGGGCGGTGGTTTTGCGGGCGCGCTGGTGTTATTGGTGTTGGCGGCTTATGGCTACGTGGGCACAGACCCTGAGACTATTGCCAATGCCAAGCAGGGCATGGTGTCGTTAATGAGTTGGATTCCGTCGTTGTTTGCGTTCTCTGCGGTGGCTTTGTTGGTGTTTTATCCTCTCAATACTCAGACCATGGCCAAGATTGAAAAAGAACTCATAGAGCGCCGCGGAGCGCGAAGCTAGCTTTCAGCGCATGCAGTACTAACAAACAAAAACGCCCGCAGTCTGCGGGCGTTTTTGTTTGTGTTTGAAGAATTACTTGGGGGCGGGCCCGGTACTTTTGCGAATAATAAATTCCGTCGGCAGTACACACTCGCGCTGGCTCAGCGGCTCGCCTTCGATCACCTTGAGCAACATGTCCATGGCCATCTTGCCCATTTCTTCGGCGGGTTGCGAAATAGTAGTCAGGCTGGGGTCGCAGTATTTAGCGTAGGCAATATCGTCAAAGCCGGTGACCGACATGTCTTCGGGAATACGGATGCCCTGATTTTTCAGGGTCTGCATGGCGCCAATAGCCATCTCATCATTCATCGAAAAAATTGCCGTGGGTCGCTGCTTCATGTTGCAGAACTGAAATGCGGCGTTAAGCCCGGACCACATAGTGAAGTCGCCCTCGGCGATCAAATCTTTTTCGAAGGGAATTCCCGCGTCCGCCAGTGCTTCTTTGTAGCCCTCCAGGCGGTCGATCGCGTGGGGGTTGTCCTTGAGGCCAGAAATAACGCCTATGCGCTTGTGACCCAGGGAAATCAGGTAGTTCACCATGCTTTTGGCGGCGGCGCGGTTGTCGATGCGTATCGCCGGGCCGGTGGTGTACTCGCAGCCGCAGGCGTTAACGCAGGGTACGCCGGGGGGAATATTGTGTTGGCTTTTTTCCGAGCTGGGGCGCAGCTGGATAATGCCGTCTGCCAGTCGGGTTTCTACCCGGCGGATATATTCC
>CBFGWO010000150.1:0-6811 GCA_965652595.1 uncultured Cellvibrio sp.
TGCTGGAAAACCTGTTGCCCGCCTATGAACAATTGTTGACTGCGCTGGCGGAAACCGGCGTTGAATGGGTGCAGATCGACGAGCCAATTTTGGTGTTGGATTTGCCCGCAAAATGGCAGCAGGCGTTCGAGGGTGTTTATCACCGCTTGCAGGCATGCAAGCTAAAAATTTTGCTCGCGACCTATTTCGGCGCCCTGGGCGAGAATTTATCTACCGCCATTCATCTACCGGTGGCGGGGTTGCATATTGATGTGGTGCGTGCGCCTGAGCAATTATTGCCAGTGGTTGATCGCTTGTCAGTGCATAAAGTGCTGTCAGTGGGTATCGTGAATGGTCGCAATATCTGGCGCAATGATTTGGCGGCGTCATTAAAAACCCTGCAAGAGGTTCAATCGCGATTGGGTAACCGCTTATGGGTCGCGCCCTCCTGCTCGCTGCTGCATTCGCCGGTGGATTTAGAGCGCGAACAAAAACTCGACGCCGAACTGAAAAGCTGGCTGGCATTTGCCACACAAAAAGTCGACGAAGTGGTGACTCTCGCGCAATTACTCTCGGGCAATAATTCACTCGAATTGCAACAAGCGCTGGACGACAGCAACGCCGTGGTTGAATCGCGTCGTTTATCGCCGCGCATTCATAACCCGGCCGTACGTGCACGCCTGAAAGCGGTCACAGAAAAAGATAGCCAGCGCCACAGCCCCTTCGCTGCGCGTATTAAAAAGCAGCAGGCGTTGCTCAACCTGCCGCTGTTTCCCACCACCACTATCGGCTCCTTCCCGCAAACCGATCATATTCGCCAAACGCGCCGCGATTTCAAACAAGGCCGCATTAACGAAGCCGAATACCAAAACCGCATTCGCCAGGAAATTGCCGATGCCATAGCGCGCCAGGAAAAAATCGGTATAGATGTGCTGGTGCACGGTGAAGCCGAGCGCAACGATATGGTGGAATACTTTGGTGAAAACCTGGATGGCTACGCGTTTACCCAGTACGGCTGGGTGCAGAGCTACGGCTCGCGCTGTGTCAAACCACCCATTATTTTTGGCGATGTGTCCCGCCCTGCCCCGATCACTGTCGCCTGGGCGCGCTACGCCCAGTCGCTGAGCAACAAGCTGGTTAAAGGCATGCTCACCGGCCCCATCACCATGCTGTTTTGGTCGTTTGTGCGCGACGATCAACCGCGCTCAACCACCGCGCTGCAAATTGCACTGGCGCTGCGTGATGAAGTGGTTGACCTTGAAGCCGCAGGCATCCGCGTGATTCAAATTGACGAGCCCGCTATTCGCGAAGGCCTGCCACTGCGCAAAAAAGAATGGCAAAGCTATCTGGATTGGGCGGTAAAAGCTTTCCGTATCAGCGCCAGCGGTGTGGATGATGAAACCCAGATCCACACCCATATGTGCTATTCGGAATTCAATGACATTATTGGTGCCATTGCAGACTTGGATGCGGATGTGATCACCATCGAAACCTCGCGCTCCGATGGCGAATTGCTACAAGCCTTTGAGCACTTCAAATATCCTAACGATATTGGCCCGGGGGTTTACGATATTCACTCGCCCAACGTGCCCGAGGTGGACACCATGGTGAACCTGCTGCGCCGTGCCGCACGCGAACTGCCGGTAGAACACTTATGGGTTAACCCGGACTGCGGATTGAAAACCCGCCGCTGGCCGGAAACCGAAGCGGCCTTGGCGCGGATGGTGGAGGCGGCCAAGGTATTGCGCGCGCAATACCAACAAACCGCTACCAGTGATTTAGTTGCTGATGTGGAGGTCAACTGACCAGCTGATGCTTGTGTCTTTTGCCACAGCCGAGAGCCGAGCCTTGCCCGGCTTGAGTGCTCTCAGCTGTTGGCGTTTTTCATCCAGCTGTATCACGTCCTTATCGCCACTCAACACCAGCTTGAACGTTTTATTTTTCGCATTCACAGGCGCAAGGATCACCTGGTATTCAGAAGCTTGCCCTACCTTCAACTCAACATGATTCACATGCAGGTAGACGCCGGAAACAGTTACTTTGCCGTCGGCATAAAAAGACGCAGGCCGTTGCGACGTTTGCATCACACTGTAAGGGCTGAGCGCAACAATTTGCGCACCCGGCTCGTGCCACCAATCGCCGAAGATACCGTCGCGGGTGATATCAAAATAACGAAAGTCATCGCAGTCGCCATTTTTCATGCCGCCCCAGGACCAGTTCAACCAGCCTGCTTGATGCTCCTCCAGAATTTTCATGCCGTCGAGGTAGGGTAAGGGTTTGGGATCATCACACTGCCCCACGCGGGTTACCGATGGGCCCTCACCCACAATCATCGCAATGCCCAGCTTTTTGGCTTCGACGGCGACTTTTTTGTAGTTGGCAATAGCAGCGTCTGCCGACCAATAGGAATGGGTAGAAAAAATCACATTCGCCAGCGGGTCTGCTTTCAAAAGTGCAGGCCCCACCCGCAAGAGTTGATCAACATTCTGCCCCCATAGGCTGGCGTCAATCATGATCGGCACTGTGTAACCCCAGCCACGCAGCGCCTTAATAGCGGCGCTGTAGGTCGCCAGAAAATCTTCATCGCTAATCGAATGATCGCCTGCTTCATTGGCGATGTTTAGAATTGTCCAGCGGCGGTTGCGTTCGATGGCTTGAATCAACACAGGGCTGTTCCAGAAGTCAACGCAGGCTTGGAGTGCATCACCCCATTTACCGGTAGCGTTGTGGCATTCGGGAATGGCGATCATTTTGTGGTCAATGGCATTTTCTATCAGGCGCACCAGCTCATCCTTGGGAAACTGGTGATCCCACACCAGACGCACACTGTTGGCACCGGTTTTGCCCATCTCCGGCAGCCAGCGCTCGCCGGTTTTATCGTTGGACCAGACAAACATTTCGTTGAAGCCGCGCATAACCAAGGGCTCAGCAGCGGCGGTGAATATGCCGCCACCATCAACGTAAATGGTGGTTTTTTCCCCTGTTGCATAAGCCACTGGAGAAAAGTGCAACAACACCAGGGCGGCCAAAAATCCGCACAGCCCCAAACGAAAATTTTTATAAGTGTTTGCCATCATTAAACGCCTCGTCACCGTCAATAAGCGTTGAGCATAGCCTAAAAACAAAGGCGAGCCGAAGCTCGCCTTTGTTTTTAGGCCGATCGCTGTGTTACCTGAACCGATTAGAAACTCAGCACCAACTGCACCCAGGCGCGCGGATCGCGATCGTCGATGCGCGATTCTTCACTGCCGATGGGGGTAGCCACTACCGCATTCACCGCCAGCGCCTTATAGCGCCAGCGCGCACCTGCACCGGCGGCGCTCAGGCTGCGGTCGTTATCTGTCGCATCCCAGGGCTTTTTGTTGCGTTTCACTTCGCCGTGATCCAGCAAACCAAACACCTGCCACTGGCGATTAATGTCGTAACGCAGTTCCACATTGGCTAACCAGCCCTGATCGCCGCTGGCTTCGCTTTGCGGGAAGCCGCGCACACCATAGGAACCGCCCAAGCTGAACTTTTCGGATGAATCCAAATTTTTGTTGGCAAACTGGCCGTGAATTTGCGCGTGCAGGCTCCAGTTACCACCCAGGTTTTGCAAGCGCATCAACGAAGGAGTCCAGCGATTAAAGCTGCCCGCCGAGCGCGCGGTAACACTGTCGATCACCTGATCCAGGTAGCTGTTGATGGTGAGATCACCGGCGGTATAAGCCAAGCTGGCGCGGGTAATACCGCCACCGCCAAAGTTATCGCGCAGATCACCCATCACCGTCAGCGTAATCAACTCGGACTCTTTATCGCTCAGCGCACCAAAGGCAAGAATGCGATCTTCCAATTGTTTGCTGTCGTACTGCAATTGCACTTCGAGGTTGGCGTTACGCGTGCGCTTGAGTGACTGGCGCACAAAAGCACTGGTAATTTGCGCTTCGCCTATAGCACCTATAGCAGCAAATTCTTCCGCCAGCTCGTAGGTCATATCCGAATAAGCGGCACCAATTTCGGTTGCCCAGGAACCCACGGGCATCACATATTGTGCGCGATAAAAACGATGGTCTTCGTCGCTGCCCAAAGCGCGCAGATCCAGACGATCACCCAGGCCCAGCGGACTATTCAAACGCAGGCTGCCGCCCAAACGATACTCGCCGGTGTAAGGGCTGCCGAAGTTATCCAATTCGACAGTACCGCTCACCAGTTTAGTCGGCGCGACGTCCACTTTGAGATCACTGGTGCCGAGGGCCTCGCCAGGTGCAAGTGTGGTTGTGGCTTTTACGCCCACTATGTCGTTTAAGCGCAACAAGGGTGTTTCAAAGTCATCGGCCTGCAACATTTGGCCAGGCTGCAAATGTTTGAGCGGGCGCTTCACAATGGCATCGCGCACGCGGGATTGGTTGTTGATATCCACCTTACCCAGGCGACCTTCCAACACGGCGATGGTGATAACACCCTGGCTGACATCCTGTTGTGGCAAATAGGCGCGCGTTAAAAAGTAACCCTGATCGCGATAATGGCGCGTGACACGCGCCGCCGCTTCCTGCAATTCAGCAAGCGTCAATGCTTTACCTTGCAGGTCGGTTAACAGGGCCTCGAGTGTTGCGGTGGGAATTGCTTCAGCACCGGTGACCACGAAGCGATCCACCAGCACCGCCGGGCCGCCGGGAGCAACCGGTGCGGCGTCCGGCGCTGCCTCTGGCAGAGTTAATTCCTCTTCTTGAGTCAATGGCTGTAGGCGAGATTCAGTTTCAATTTCACGAATAAAACTACCGGCATCCGGGGGTGTAACCACCTGGGCATAAACACTGGTGGACACTAAACCTGGAACGGATAACAACGAGATACAGGCTGCGAGTTTTTTGAGAGTCATTCTGGCATTCCTTAATGTGGCAGCGGATGGATGCGATGCGTGCATGGGTTTTTGTGTCGAGGGCCTAGTGGCCCTCGTCCTCCAGAATTTCAGAGCGGCGGTTAAGCGCGCGACCTTCCGCTGTGCGGTTGTCCGCATAGGGTTTTTGGAAGTCGTAACCCTTGGCGCTGAGACGCTCTTGCTCCAGACCAAATTCCGCCAGCACTTTTGCAACCGCATCGGCGCGATCCTGCGAGAGTTTTTGGTTGAGCGTTAGCGAGCCGCTGGTGCAGGTATGGCCTTCGACATGAATTTTCACCTGCGGGAAGCGTTTGAGCTGCGCTGCAAACTCGCGCAATTCATCCATATATTTGTCGCCCACCACCGAGCTGTTCACCGGGAAGAAAACAATTTCCGGGTAACGAATGCCCCAGGCAGACAATTGCTCCGCATCCAGCGCGACACCGCCGTCGAGAATCAACAGCTCTGCACCGGGTTCACTGCCATCCAGCAGCGGACGGCCTTCGAAGATATTGGCGCGCAGCTCGCGCCCCAATGCTTCGCGCGCAGGTAACTGCGTACCTGTCAGTGCATCAAGATAATTGCCACCGGGGTTGGAGCTCAATAGGGTCAACACACCTTCAACAAAGTTAATGGTGTAGTTGTTGCCAATTTGGGTAGCAAAAGGTGTGAGCACGTAGTTGCCGGGCAGAGGCAGCGTCATGTTAGAAGTGACAACCAGGCTATTGCCCAGCACATCTGTTTGAGTATCACCGTTTACCAGTCCTTCCACATTCGCGCTGAACGCGGGTAATAGATCCCAGTAGTTGGTCACATCGTTGGCGGTAATCGTCAGCTGAGCGGGCGTGATTTGCAACTGTCCATCCACCAGGGTAAGCGCGTAGTTGTTGTTATCCGCCACCTCACCACTTAAGCGGATGGTGTAAAAACCCACATCGCTACCGTCGTCCCGCGAAATGCCAACCACCAGGGTGTCGCCGTCTACCAGGGTACCGCTACTGATCTGCCAGGTGAGTTCTGGATCTTCTTCACCGTAGATTTTGATCAGGTTGTTTGCAGTGAGCACCAGTGGACGCGGGTTGATGGTGAGCAATCCATCATTGATGGTGTAGCTGTAGTTGGCACTGGCTTGCTCACCGCTGCCGGTGATGGCGTAACTACCCACGTTTTCACCAGGAGCGCGAGTTAACGCAAGATCCAGTTGATCGCCATTGACCAATGTGCCCTGACTAAGAGTCCAGGTAAATTCCGGATCTGCATCACCGTAAATTTTTTCCAGATCATTGATATCGATAACCAGACTACGCGGTGTAATGGTGAGCGTGCCGTTGTTAATGGTTACCAGATAGTTGCCGCTGTTGAGGTCACCTACCGGCGTGCCAAAAATAGTGTAGTTACCCACATTCTCACCGGCCTGGCGAGTCAGGTTCACCTGCGCAGTATCGCCCGGCGCCATAGCGCCTTCAGTCAATTGCCAGGTGAAGGCAGGATCAACATCGCCGTAAATTTTACTGGCATCGTTGATGTTCAGAGTGATGTCGATAACCAACTGGTCGATCACCAGCACACCGTCATCCACCACTATGTCGTAGCCCAATTGCGTTGACCAAAGCTCGCTCGGCGTCAACAGATAATTGCCTGCATTCACGGCGCCTTGTGAGCTGCCAATGTATTCCAAATCGGTGGTGCCCAAACTATCTGGACCAGTATAGGGCACACCGTTCTCGCCAAAGGCGGCGAGGAACTGTGCGTAGTTCACGCCGTAGCGCACACCGTTACCGCTGGTGCCATTAATTTGATGCAATCCCTGGTAGGAGCCACCATTAAACTCGCGGGTATCCTCATAGGCCGTTGCAGATATTCCGGTCAGGAAATTGCGCAACAGCGGCGCTGTGCGGTCTGGGTAAATACGCCAAACAGCACCGGTGCCGCCCTGGTCGTCGATATTCCCACCCCAGGCGGCGAAGTTAGCCA
>CBFGWO010000151.1:0-6644 GCA_965652595.1 uncultured Cellvibrio sp.
TGCGCATCTACACCACCCACCCGGACAAAATGCCGGACTTGATGGCGCGATTTAGAAATCACACCACCAAGCTGTTTGAACGCCACGGTATGGAAAACATCGGCTATTGGCTGCCAACGGAACAAAAGGACGGGGACAAGCTGTATTACATCCTCAAGCATAAAAGCCGCGAAGCAGCGGCGGCATCCTGGAAGGCCTTTATTGCTGACCCCGAGTGGATCAAAGTGCGAGCAGACAGCGAAGCCAATGGGGCGATAGTGGCAGGCATTGAATCGGTTTTTATGAAGTCAGTGGATTTTTCTGCAATCAAGTAGGTGGACTTCACGCACACCTTGAAAGCCAAGCGTGAATCAACCCGGCTTGAAAAAACTGAACGGGTAATTCAAAGCCACCCGATTCAATAATGGACGCAACCCTGGACGGCGCAAGGACGCCAACGTCATTGGCGTAAGCTTTGCGCATGCGCTCTATCGCTTCAGGTGCAATATCGGCGGCAGACATCATCTTCATCCAGGCGCGCAACAACACCTCATATTCTGGCGAGTGAATATCCGCTGCCAAATCAGAACTTGCCAGCAGCCCTCCTGGTTTGAGCCTTTCGGCGATCTCGTTAAAAAATGCCGAGCGCTCGCCTTCATCCAAAATAAATTGCGACACTAGAAAGCAGGTTGCCGCATCATGCAGCTCGTCGCCGGGCAATGAGTTAAGAAAACCTTCATGGAAGTTACAGCGGGATGCAACGCCCTCGGCTTCCGTTCTTTGCCGACAAACATTCAACATGCCAGCAGATGGCTCCACCGCCGTAAAGCGCCAGCCGGGATGTTTGGACGCAAGATAAATCAGCTCATCCCCCGTGCCCACACCCACGCACAGAATTTTTGCGTCTGATGGTAGCTCTGCAAAGAGTGAGCCGAGCAGTAAATGCAGGCAATGTCGGATGGGAGCGGTTTTCGCCCATTGGGTGTCGTAATGTGCGGCTTGTTGATCGAACAGAGCTTTGATTTCGTCTTGATGCATAGGGGTTTCCGCTGGGTAAAAAAGCTAAAGATATTTTTGACGCCTATTCCGAAGCGATCTGCTTAACCATGACATCGACCGCAACGCCGTGATGTTCGCATCGCTCCAGATAACGCCAGCCGAGCTTCTCATAGAGCTTCGAGGCAAACTGGGTGTAGAGGTACCAGACATTCACGTTGGAGCGAACCGCCTCATCTTCGCACCGCGCAATCAATGCGGCTGCTATTCCTTGATGCCGGAAGTCCTCTTTTACATAAACCGCGGCCAACCAGGGGGATAGATCCGGCCTGGTATCCAAATCGCTATGCACAAGCGCGGCCGAACCGACGAGTTCTCCTTCTGAAAGGGCAATAAAAATAGAAGGAATACCCTCTCGCCCCGCCGCATCGGCAATTGATTTGGTGCGCGCCTCCAGGGTAAGCGAAGGGTCCAAATGTTGCCATTCCGTATGGTGGAGTTTCGCCAACTCAGCGATAAACTCCGGATGATCAGCGAGTGGAACAATTTTCATAAGTTTTGTCTCTTAACACAGCCGCTTTTCAGCGGCTTTACCTTGGTTTTTTAACCTGCCACAGGTTGCAGTAATAAATACCGATGTACAACACCAGGCAAACAACCCAATAGATCCACAATCCTGCATCTGGTCAGTAACTACCCGTGCGGTGGCTGGAAAAACACAGGCAGTTAACTCGGAGCACACCATGATGCCGAACTTAGTGCAGATCACCGGGTATTTTGACGTTGCAGGGTTGCTACTGACTATTGTTCTGCGTCGCGTCATTCACAAGGTCGCTGACAATACAGCCATCCACCAAATTAATGGTTCGATCGCAGTTGGCCGACAGGCGCGGGTCGTGGGTGACCAGCAACACCGCACAGTCGCGCTCGCGGTGAACCCGGCGAAACAGCTCAAACACGTCGGCCGCCGTCTGGGTGTCGAGGTTACCGGTGGGCTCATCAGCCAATAACAAGGCTGGTTCCGTGATCAACGCACGGGCGATTGCGACCCGCTGTTGCTGTCCGCCCGAGAGCTGGCTTGGCTTGGTGTCAGCGTATTTTTCCAGACCCACAGCAGCCAATAGCGCCCTGGCTCGTTCCACAGTTTCCCGGTCGGGTTTGCCCTGAGTCAGCATCAGCGGCATCAGCACATTGTCGATGGCGCTGAAGGCTTTAATCAGATGGTGAAACTGAAACACAAAACCGATTCGGGAACCGCGCAGCGCTGTGCGGGCTGCATCATCCATCTTGCTGGTCGCCTCGCCAAGCAGATAAAGATCACCGCTGGTGGGCTTGTCGAGCAAACCAATCACGTTCAACAGCGTACTCTTGCCCGAACCGGAAGGGCCGATCAGCGCGGCGAAGTCATTGCGGCTGATGGTCAAATCCAAACCATGCAACACCTCTATCTCATTCGGCTTACCCAGGTTGTAGGATTTTCGCAGGGCTTGCAGGCGCAGTACTTCACTGGTCGCATTAGACATAGCGAATCGCCTCCACCGGATCGAGGCGCGCAGCGCGACGCGAGGGCACAGCGGCAGCCAGCACCCCGGTGAGGGTGGCCAAGATCAGCGTCACCACCACCAGCACCCGAGGCACAGGAATATAAAACAACCCCGGACCAAAACTGTTGAACACCCACACCAACCCATAGCTGGCCGCGATGCCAAACACCGAGCCCAGCAACCCCAGCAGCGCGCCCTGAATCAGAAACACCCGCAACACCTGCTGGCGCGTGGCGCCGGTAGCGCGCAGGATGCCGATTTCACGGGTGCGCTGCACCACACTCACCGAGAGCACGCTGGCAATGCCAAAGGCCACCGAAATAGCCACAAACACAATAATCATATTGGTGGAGAGGCTCTGGGCGGTCAGGGCATTCATTAGTTGGGCATTGGTTTCGATCCAGCTTTCCGCCTTGAGCGAGGTCAAGCGTCCCACTTGCGCGGCAATCTGCTCCGCCGCAAAGATATCGGCCACTCTCAAATCGATGACCGTGACACCGCCAGGCAAATCCAAAAGTGACTGCGCCTGTTTAAGATCCAGATACACGTAACGCGAATCCAGTTCACGCACACCCAACTCAAAAATACCCACGATATTGACCACCGCCGTATTTTGCTGGCCGGTATCCAGACGCAACTTGTTGCCCACCTGCACACCCAAGTCATCGGCCAACAATTTTCCGATCATCACATCGCCCGCGCCCACTCGCAGCTGGCCCGCCAGCATATAGCGCTCCAAGGGAATGATTTGCTGATAACGGTCGACATCCATCCCCACCAGCGCAACCGACTCCACCGCATCGCCCCGGCGCACAAAAGCCGGGCCGGACACCACCGGCGACACCGCCGTCAGAGTGGGCAATTGATCCAGAGTTGCCGTCACCTGCTGCCAGTTGTTAATGGATCGCAGCCGTTGGGCACGTCGGTCTTCCAACACCAACTGCACAGTGCCAGGCTCAGCGGGCAGCACCTGGTTAACCTCCTCCGGCGCCAACAAGCGGATATGAGCCTGGGTGCCCAAGGTGCGCTCGATGATGTTGGACTGAAGCCCTTGAATCAGCGCCGTGATAAACACAATCACCGCCACCCCAACGGCAACGCCAAGGGTAATCATGATCGACTGGGTACGACCCTCGCGCAAAAAGCCAATCGCGAGTGTCCACTCGGTCCACAAACGCTTTAGCTGGATCATTAATTAAAATTCACTGGAGGTTCATTGCGCGTGGCGGAGTCACCGTCGCTGTTAGCGACTGGTGCTCGCCGCTCGGTAAAACGCACACGCGACCCCTCGGTCAAAGGCGCAGTCCCATCCGCCAACACCCGATCGCCAGCACTCAGCCCATCAAGCACTTCTGACATCGCCAGGCCACGCAAACCCAGGGTCACACGCTGGCGCTGCACCTTGCTATTACGCAGCACAAACAACTGAGCCTGGTCTCCCTGCACCGACGCCAAGGCATCATTAGGCACCGCCAAAGTCTGTGCACGGCGGCCTGTTTCGATATTGACCGAGACGGTCATGTCCTGGCGTAAAAAATCCGGAACCGGCTCGACTGCCAACCGTACTTCCACCGTCCCACGCTGTGGATCGATACTCGGGGCAATGAAATTAACCTGAGCAGGAAAGGGCTGGTTGGGATAAGCGTCAGCGACCACCAAAGCGTTTTGCTGCAACGCCAACCGGGGCAGGTTGCGCTCATCCAGGGGCACGCGAATTTCCGTGGCGCCGGTGAGCGCAAGCGTGAAAAGCACTCGGCCCGGCTGCACCAAATCACCGGGCTCCACATTGCGCGTCAACACCGTACCCGCCACCTGAGCACGCACCTCCGTTTTGGCGAGTTGCGCGCGCAGCGCGGCAAGCCGCTCACGCAAGCGTGTTTCTTCTACTTGGCCCGGTGCCAAAGCCTGTGCCGTCAGACGAGCCGACTCAACCGCGTTGAGCGCCAGGCGCTCCGCCTCTTCGGCTTGCTCCAGCACTTCAGCGGACAGCAGCGAGCGCTCCGCCAAGGATTGGCGGCGCGCTGTTTCGCGACGCGCCTGAGCGAGCTCCGATTCTGCGCGCTCAAGCGTCACCAAGGCCTGCGGACGTGTTTTGGATTGAAGCTCAACCAGCGCTGCCTCGGCTTGGCGCACCTCGGCTGCAATATCATCCGCCCGCAACACCACCAACAAATCGCCGGGCGCAACCCGGTCGCCCTCCTTGACTCGGCGCTCTAACACCACCGCGGTAATTTCGCTGCCCACTTGCGCCCGCGACACCGTCATTACCCGGCCAGTGCCCACCACCGTTTGCACCAGCGGCGCTGGCTCGATGACGTAGCCCTGAACTTGCGGCCCCTGCCACCAGCGCAGGGCGCCAAAGGCGGCGATCAACCCCAAACCCGCGATGAGATAGATGAATCCTGGATGTGCGTTACGCAATCTTGGCCTCCGGGCCTTAGCAGTGGGCAAGGAATAATAAGCCGAGGCTATTTATAGCATTTCCAACGGTCGGTGTTGTGGCACCTTGGATGCGCAAAATAATTGGCCGCGTAACTGCGTCATCCAGCGTTAGTCAAACAGCGCTGGATTTGTCAGCCTACACTGCATTCCACTCATAGACCGACACTTTGGATGACCCGCTGGTATGAATTGGATCATTAAATGCGATGGCTTGTGCCTCGCGTAGACTCGGGGCGGAAATAACGTAAGCACCACCAGACTTATCGGTGAATGGGCCTGCGAGCTCAAGGGTGCCATTGGCTCTAAGTTGAGCCAAATAGTCTTTATGCGCATCAATCACCGATTGCTGAAATTGTGGTGTGCGCATAGCCAAAATCAAATACCGCATCAAATTCTCCTTTAATTTTTGAGTGGATCAGCAAGAGGAGCGATTTTCATAGCCTTTACCTCTTAACGAAGCCGCTTTTTCAGCGGCCTTTTTACCTCGTCACTGCTAATCGCTCCAGACGCCGCCAGCCCCAGCAGGCGGCGAAACTTTGGGCATTCCATATGGCTCGGTGCAGAGCAAACAGCCGCATGCCGAAGGCCATCGCGCATGGCTTGCAGCTTTCCTATCGTCTTATCGAGTTCATCGGCCTTACTCAGCAGTAGCTCTCGATCAATCTCGGGGCCTGCCTTTTCGCCTAGCATGCGCGCGATTTCATCCAGCGAAAAACCCGCAGCGCGGCCCAGTGCTATTAGCGCCAGCCGCTCCAACACATTGGGGTTAAAAAGTCGGCGCAACCCTTGCCGGCCAACCGAATTAATCAGCCCCTTTTCTTCATAAAAGCGCAAGGTCGAGGCTGGCACGCCGGAGCGTTTGGCAACTTCTGCGATATCCATCAATACCCCTTGACCTCAAGTCGACTTGAGGTCGTACGATACCAACATGCACAACGCCCAACAAGCACGGGCAGACAACACCAGGAGATGCGTGTGAACACATTATTAGCCACTGTGATTATCGGGATAGGCGCTACGGCGCTGATGGACCTATGGGGATTGATCCGCAAACCCCTGCTCGGTGTGCCGCCACCCAACTATGCGCTCGTTGGCCGCTGGATTGCCTACATGCCGCACGGGCGTTTTCGCCATAACGCCATAACCGCGTCGGCGCCGATGCGCGGCGAGCAACTTATCGGGTGGAGCGCTCACTACCTGATAGGTATCGGGTTCGCCGCCGTGCTGATCGGCCTATGGGGGAATGCCTGGGTGCAGCAGCCGAGGATTGGGCCAGCGCTGATCGTGGGTATTGGCACCCTGCTGGCGCCCTTCTTATTAATGCAACCCGGCATGGGCGCGGGGATTGCCGCCTCGAGAACGCCGCGCCCAGGCGCAGCGCGGCTGCACAGCTTTATTACTCACGCGGTGTTTGGCCTTGGGCTTTATGCAACGGGGCAGGCCATGCGTTTTTTAATCAATATTGACTAAACCCAGGAGAATCCTATGCGTATACCTGCTCGCTTTGCTCCAATCGCTTTCAGTGCGCTACTTTCAGCCATTATGGTGTGCATCGTATCGGCTTTTGTACTTGTGACCTCACAAGGGCTGCATGCGGATTTCGTGACGCAGTGGATCAAGAGCTGTTTGACTACGTGGCCGATAGCATTTCCAACGGTTGCCATCGTGGCGCCTTGGGTGCGA
>CBFGWO010000152.1:0-6579 GCA_965652595.1 uncultured Cellvibrio sp.
ACCATGCCGATGGCCAACGCCAGGGTGAAATACACCTCCTGAATCGCGCGCTCGACAAACACAGAGCTATCGAAACTCTCCTCAAGTTTCATACCCGGAGGAAGATTCTGATTAATCAAATCTTTTTCGGCTTTGGCACCACGCGCAACGTCTACGGTGTTGGCGGTGGACTGTTTGACAATCCCAACCCCAACCTGGGTGACACCGTTACCGCGAAACATATTGCGATCTTCGACTGTGCCCTTTTCAACCCGCGCTACATCACCGAGCCGAATAAGGTGTCCATCTTCACCTTGCTTTAACACCAGGCGGCCAAACTCTTCCGCCGTACGATAGCTGCGCGCCATGCGCACCGTAAACTGGCGCTCATTGGATTCAATACTACCGGCTGGCAATTCGACGTTTTCGTTACGCAGCGCCACTTCGATATCGTTGATGGTGATATTGCGTGCGGCCATTTGCTGGCGATCCAGCCAAACGCGCATGGCATAGCGCTGTTCACCACCGATTTGAACACGTGCAACACCATCAACAACCGAAAAGCGATCTACCAGGTAGCGCTGGGCGTAATCGGTCAGCTCCGGCATGGTCAGGTTTTCGCCGGCAAAATTAAACCAAATAATCACATCTTCGTCGGAGCTGACTTTTTGCACCTGGGGAGGATCTGCCTCAAGCGGCAGGTTGCGCAAGGCGCGTGAAATGCGGTCGCGAATATCATTGGCCGCCGCATCAATATCGATGTGCACTTCGAACTCAACGGTGATGTTGGACGCACCATTTTCGCTGGAGGATTCGATATAGCGAATGCCCTCGAGGCCCGCAATGCGATCCTCAAGCACTTTGGTAATGCGCGTTTCAACCACATTGGCGGCAGCGCCGGGATAGGTGGTGCGAATAGAAACGATCGGCGGATCTATGTTTGGGTATTCGCGCAGTGTCAGCCGCTCGAACGCAATCAACCCAAAAGCAATCAGCAAGATGGATAAAACAGAGGCAAAAACCGGGCGCTTGATGGAAACGTCAGATAAGATCATGGACCTTCACCTCACGACTTATTGCGACTGAGAAGGTCCGCAAGGGTATCGCCGGTTTTTGCCTCGGCCAAAACTCTCACTCTTTGACCATCGCGAATTTTTTGCAGGCCGTGGGTAACCACTTTTTGGCCTAGCTCCAAACCGCTCAAAACTTCCACTGCACCTTGCAGGCGTTCACCAATGCGAATTTGGACCCGCTCTACCAGCGCAGCACCATTGTCTTCTTTAATCACAAATACAAAATTGTTGCTACCCACAGGCACCAATGCAGCCTCAGGCACAACCACCGCGTCACGCTCGTCGGCATAAAGCTCCATCGTCATCAACATGCCTTGCTTAAGTTCGAAATTCTCATTGGGTAAAAGCGCGCGTACGGTGATGGCGCGGGTCACTGGATCGATTTGATTGTCGATACTGAATACTTCGCCCTTGAATTCACGTCCGCCAAGATCCCCACTTTTGGCTGTGATAGGCAAGCCCTGACGTAGGCTGCGCAGGTAAATGGCAGGCACCGTGAAGTCCAACTTCATCTTGCTATCGTCATTCAACGTTGTGATTAAATTGCCCGGTGTGACCAAAGCACCCACGCTGATATTACGCAGCCCCACTACACCGCTAAAAGGTGCATCGAGACGCAAATCCTTCAGGCGTGACTCCAAAGCAGCGTGGCGCGCGCGCGCGGACTCGTATTCTCTGACACGCTGATCCAACAAAGACTGAGACGCCGCATTGCGCTCAACCAGCGATTGAACACGCTCAAGTTGTTTAAGCGCTTCGTCGGCATTAAATCGCGCTTCATCCAGGAGTGCCTGCTCTTCCGCACTGGTCATCTCCACCAGAACGTCGCCTTTGTTGACCCGCTGACCATCTTCAAAATTGATACGTGTAACCGTTTTGGTGACGTTGGAGGTCAGCCGTATAGACTCATTCGCGCGGAGAGAACCAAGGGCTTCGATGCGAGTTTGCAGTTGGCGACTTTCAACCGCCTGCACTATGACGTCGACAGGTTTGGGTTGGGCGCTCAGGCTGAGCGGCAGGCAAGATAGCAATCCCAGGGCCAGGAAGTGCAGATGTCGCAATCGCATAGGTATGTCTCACTTAAGGAATTTGGCTTGTTGGATAGATACGTATCCAGTGTCTAGGGTGGGAAAATTGCGAAACCGGATCGTTTTCCAGCGCCAAAGAAGGGCTCTTTGATGCGTGGCATTCTATTACGCATTACGTGGGCAAGCTCGGGAAAAATTTTTGATTAACAATAGTTTACCCCGAATAACAATCGTTAACCGGGGCGCATGGGGCGAGCAGGGATTAGATCAGCGAAACAGCTTTTGAATCTGGGTCGAGGTAAAACCTCGGTATTGCAGAAAACGCATTTGTTTGGTGCGGCTTTTTAAGTCCACAGGTGAATCTGCACCAAAACGCTTAGCCTTGACCTCCCTGGCCAAAGAGAGCCAAGCATCGTCAGATTCATCCACAAGCGTCGCAATCAGCTCAGGAGCCACGGCCTTTTCGCGCAGTTCCTGACGAATCCTCGCTGGCCCCTTACCTTGGCGGTAGCGCATCTTGATAAAGGCCTCAGCAAATCGCTCATCACTTTGCAGTTTGTCCTCTACCAGGCTTTGCAGAGCCTGTTCAATCAAGGTCTGGGGAAAGTTTTTGCGTGCGAGCTTTTCACGCAACTCACCCAGCGAGTGCTCACGCATTGCCAGGAGATTCATCGCCGAAAAACGCACTTGGGCAAGAGAAACCGGCTCGTCGCTGGTACTTTTCCGCTCCATAAGTTCAGGGATTGACCGGTGGAAACTGCGCCAGCACTTCACGCACAGCAGTCGTCAGTATTTCTCGCTGCTGTGCTGGAGTGGCACTTGTCCGCAAACGTTTTTCTGAAACACCACGCCAAATCGGCTTTTGGGTGCGCGCATCAACCAGATCGATGATCAGGTTGCCCTGGTTATAAACCCTGGGGCCACCTGTGCTGCCATAAAAGAGAGGGGATGGATGATAACGATAGAAACGACTGTAATAACCGTAACCATAGATACGGTCATAGCTGCCGGGATCAAGCTTCTCTTCAATCACTATGTGGTAATGAACGATAAAATCCGGATCTGCATCAGCCGCCACCTGGGTGTAGGATTTGGCCATTTCCTGCTGAACAATCCGCTCCACATGCTGAAAGGTGAAGGGCGAGATGAGCACATCTTCGCGCTCTTGCTGACGCGCTTCGGCCAGGCTAAACGTCTTTAACTGCGCAAAACCGTAGCCAGAGTCATAATCTGTGACGACCCTGGGTTTGCTGGAGCAACCAACCAAAAAAGCCACCAACAACAGGGGGAGCCAACGGAAAGAAGAAAAGTATGGAAATCCTGTAAAGGAGTTCATTGCGGACCTCATTGGAAGAAAGCTCAAGAGAAAAAAGCTCGACTCATAAAAACGCCACCGAGCATACTGAGCCACCCCGAGGGACGCAAGCTGCGCAGCACTCGGCTGCGCAGCCTTGAAGGAAACTAAGCCATATCCACTTCGTCTGCACCTTCAGCATCACCGGGGCTCAGCGACAAAACCGGTGTTGCCAGCAATTCGGCACGCACTTTTTGCTCAAGTTCCTGGGCAATGCTGGGGTTCTCCTGCAAAAACTTCATGACATTGTTTTTACCTTGACCAATTTTGTTGCCTTGGTAGCTGTACCAGGCACCTGCCTTGTCGATCAGGCCAAGCTTGACGCCGTAGTCGACCACCTCACCCATACGGTTGATACCGCTGCCGTAAAGGATCTGGAACTCCGCCTGCTTGAAGGGCGGCGCCACCTTGTTTTTGACCACCTTGACGCGGGTTTCGGAACCTATCACCTCTTCGCCCTCTTTCACCGCCCCAATACGGCGGATATCCAGGCGCACAGAGGCGTAAAACTTGAGCGCATTACCGCCGGTGGTGGTTTCGGGGTTGCCAAACATCACACCGATTTTCATACGAATCTGGTTGATAAAGATCACCAGGCAGTTGGCATTTTTGATGTTACCGGTAATTTTACGCAGCGCCTGAGACATCAGACGTGCCTGTAGACCCACATGGTGGTCGCCCATTTCACCTTCAATTTCGGCGCGAGGTGTCAGCGCGGCTACTGAGTCCACCACCAGTACATCAACAGCACCGGAGCGCACCAGCATGTCAGTCACTTCAAGTGCCTGTTCGCCGGTATCCGGTTGGGAAATAATCAAATCCTCAACGTTAACGCCCAGCTTGGCGGCATAGATGGGGTCAAGGGCGTGCTCGGCATCGATAAAGGCGCAGTTGCCGCCAGCGCGCTGGGCTTCGGCGATTACCTGCAAGGTGAGTGTGGTTTTACCTGAGGATTCCGGGCCGTAGATTTCGATAATTCGACCCTTGGGCAGACCACCGATTCCCAGGGCTACATCCAGCCCGAGTGACCCGGTAGAAATGGCGGGGATGGCCACCTGTTCGCGGTCGCCCATACGCATGACGGTTCCTTTGCCGAATTGACGCTCAATTTGCGCCAGGGCAGCTTGCAGTGCTTTTTCTTTGTTCGCATCCATTTGACACCTCAAGTTTTAACAGAGTAATCGGAAAATTTGACTTGGTTGTTATGTGATCACCATGGCTACCTACGGCGGCGATCTGTGGCCACAGCATACACCAAAAACCTGTATACGCAAACAGTACTAGTAATTTATACAGTAGTTTTTTGTGATGTCCGTAGCAGCTCTACAAGCCCCGCAAGAGCAGATTCCACCGACTGCGCCTGCACCGCCAAGCGATCACCCGCGAACTGCTCAAAGCGGGTAGCGCGCGCCCCAGTCGCCAGCCCCCAGGCAAACCAGACACTACCCACCGGCTTTTCGGGGCTACCGCCGCCGGGGCCCGCAATACCGCTGATAGCCACGGCAATATCAGCTTCGGCCACGCGCAACGCGCCATCTACCATCTCCAACACCACCGCCTCACTGACCGCGCCTTCGCGCGCCAATGTCTCACTATCCACACCGAGCAAACGCTGCTTGGCGCTGTTGGCGTAGCTGACAAAACCATATTCAAACCAGGCCGAGCTGCCGGGAACCGAGGTAATGGCCGCCGCCACGCCGCCGCCGGTGCAGGATTCGGCGGTGGCCAGATGCCAGCCGCGCTCAGCGAGTATTTGCCCAATCCGGGCGCTGAGCTGATGAGCGGAGTGGGTCATGAACGGGCTCCCAGCTTCAAGCCTTCCACCGAGGGCGCCTCCAGGCGCGACAAGGGCGAGTGGCTCACTTGCGCAAAATGGCGCCCGGCATTCCAATCCCGGCTCGCCTGCTCGATCTCCTCTTGAGTGCGGGCAACAAAATTCCACCAGAGCAAAATGTCTTCTTTTAATGGCTCGCCGCCCACCAAGAGCACTCGGGTGCCAGCGCCCGCCGCCAGCGAAAGCTCCTCATCACCCAGGCCCAGATATAACAGCTGACCAGGCTCCACCAACTGAGCCCCTTGATCGCCGGGTACATCCACCCTGCCCTCCAGGCAAATCAACCCGTACTCAAAATCAGGCCGCAGCGGCAGGCTGGCGCGGGTTTCACGGGCCGCCAGTAAATCCACCGCCAGCAGCGGTGAATACACCTGGGTTGGCGCCTTAAGGCCAAACGCCTCGCCCACCAACAGGGTGGCATCCAACCCCTGTTCGCTGTGGCGCGGCAAATCCGGGTAATGGGTAAAATCGGGGGCGCGATTGCGTTCGGCCTCGGGCAAGGCAATCCACAGCTGTACCGCATGCACCAGCTTGCCGCCTCCATGGGGGGACTCCTCGGAGTGGGCTATACCGCACCCGGCGGTCATCAAGTTGACCTGCCCAGGCCTGATCCATTGCTCATAACCCAGGCTGTCGCGATGCAGGATTTCTCCGCTGATCATCCAGGTAAAGGTTTGCAAGCCAATATGGGGATGGGGGCCGACGTTGAGCGGCTTGTCGACCGGTGGCGTTGAAGGGCCAATATGATCGAGAAAACACCAGGCGCCGACCCGGCGCTGCTCGCGGCTTGGCAAGGCGCGGCGCACGGGTATACCGCCGACATCCTTGGTGTGGGTGTTAATCAACAGGCGTTTAAGCTGGCTCATGGTGCCTCCTGGGTAGCCGCCAGAGCGGTATGAATGCGAACTTCACCGGTGAGCAAGCGATGCACCGGGCAGGCGTTGGCAATTTGCAACAGCCTTTCCCGCTGGGAATCATCCAACTCGCCCTTGAGCTCAAGCTCGCGCCGGATATCAGTACCGACCGCCGGTTTACCCTCGGGGTTCAGGCTAAGCGCCAGCGCCACCCCGGTCAGGGGCCAGCTCTTGCGGGCGGCGTACATTTGCAGGGTGATGGCGGTGCAGGCAGCAAGGCTGGAGAGCAGCAGCTCGGTGGGTGTGGGCGCTGAATCCGCGCCGCCATGGTCGCTCGGTTCATCGGCAAACCACTGGTGGTCGCGGGCAGTAAATTCGATGCGGTAGGAATGCTCGCCGGTGCGAGCGCGGATGCCTGGTGTCGACATGGAAGATCCTTGGGCGGTGTGGGAGTTAA
>CBFGWO010000153.1:0-6336 GCA_965652595.1 uncultured Cellvibrio sp.
TTTTGGCGCTCGCGCAGTTTTGGTGCGCGCTTAACCTTGATGATGGTTTCACTGCTGCTGGTGTCGATACTGGCGTTTGCGGGCCTGTTGTTCAGTCAGTACCAAGCTGCGCAGGTTGACGCCACGCTCACCGATATGAAATCCCGCAGCGCCAACAATGCCCAGTCATTTACCGAATGGCTGCTGGCCCGCCAGGATGAGATGCGCTATCTCGCTCAGGTAGACGCAGCGATAGAACTCGACCTGCCTCTGATCACTTCACTCATGGCCAGCCTCATGGCCAATACCCATTACGACACCATTTTTGTGGTCAGCCCCGAAGGTCGTGGCCTTGCCGGTGTGAGTTTTGAGCAGGGCAGGGCGCGGGTGATGGCGGCGGACGAAGCCTATGCCTTTGATGTGGCTGATCGCGCCTGGTTTAAATCGGCGATCGGTGGTGAGGATGCGTTTTCACAACCGGTGGTATCACGTGCAACGGGTAATACCGTGAGTACGGTGGCTATTCCCATTCGTCGCCAGGGGCAAATTGTGGCGGTGATGCGCGGCGCGGTAAAAATTGACACCCTGGTTGAGCGGCTTGGGGAGTTGCAGCGCCCGCCGGGTACAGAAATTTATTTGTTGTCGAGCACCGAAGGCAAGGCTATTACTCCGGCACCCTCCATTCGCAATCAGCAGGATGAAGTAAAAACCGAAGCCGCAGGCGCGGTGCGCAATAAAGAAGATTTTGTGGGGCGCTATAGCAACGCTGCCGATCAAGCGGTGATTGGCAGCACTACCTTTATTCCACTGTTGGGTTGGGGTTTGGTCGTAGAGCAAGATGAAGCTGTGGCGCTCGCCGATGTGCGCAAAATGCTCACCACACTGGTGGTGCTCACGCTGGTGATCCTGGGTGTTTCTGTGGGCGTGAGTGTGCTGTTGGTCAAGGCGGTTACCCGAACGCTGGGTGGTGATCCTGGTTATGCTTCGGAGGTGGTGCATCAGGTGGCTGATGGCAACTTGAATGTGCAAATTGTGTTGGCATCCGGCGATAAAGACAGCTTGCTGGCCTCCATCGCCAATATGCAAAAAAATCTGCGCGCTATGCTGGCAGAAATTACCAGCTATTCCGAACAGGTCGCGGCAGCCTCCACTGAGTTGGCGCAAATCAATGAACACACCGCGCACAACCTGGAGCGGCAAGCGCAGGAAATCAGTAATTCAGCCACGGCGATGAATGAGATGTCTTCCACCCTGGACGAGGTGGCCTCGACCACCCAGAGCACAGCCACAGCCTCGGCCAGTGCCCGTAACGCGGCTGATGATGGACGTTCGTCGGTGCAGGCCACGGTTGAATCCATCAAGCATTTGTCCGTGCAGGTAAATCAGGCGGCGCACATTATTGGCGAGGTAAAAGGCGATAGCGATCATATCGGCAGTATTCTGCAAGTGATTGAAAGCATTGCCGAGCAAACCAATTTACTGGCACTTAACGCGGCCATTGAAGCGGCGCGCGCTGGTGACAGTGGTCGCGGTTTTGCCGTGGTGGCCGACGAGGTGCGCAGCCTGGCGATTCGCACCAAGGATTCCACCACCGAAATCCAAACGATGATCAAAAAATTGCAGAGCGGTTCTGATGGCGCCGTGCGCGCTATGCAGGTAAGTGCCCAGGGCGCTGTGGCAAGTGTGGATCTTGCGGCTGATACGGGCAATAAATTGGAAGCGATTGCTGTTTCGATTGGGCAGATTGATGACGCTGCCCAGCAAATTGCCACCGCCACCGAAGAACAAACCATGGTGGCGAAGGAAATTAATGAGAGTATTCACAACATCAGTACTGTGGCCGACGAAACCGCCGAGCATGTCAAGCAGAGTACCATTGCCAGTGAATCTCTCGCGCAGCTGGCGGTGCAGTTAAAAGGCCTGGTGTCGCAGTTCAGGATTTAACAGCACAGGGAAGAAAATCATTGTTCCCATCGCTGGCAGGGCAATACACCCGATAACAACAGCCCCCAGCCTGCTTGGCCTGGTACATGGCTTTATCCGCGTGACGCAACAGATTTTCCAGGTGAGTTTTGTCGTCCGGGTAGAGAGTGACACCGATACTGGCGGCCACTTGCAGCCGATGGCCCGCCAGAAAAAAAGGTTGTGCAAGTGCGCTGAGCAAACGCTTTAACGTATCGCGACCGGCGTCGGTGCGGGGTAGGTCATTCAGCAGAATGACAAATTCATCGCCACCGACGCGCGCCAGTGTGTCTGAGTCCCTTAAGCAACCATTGACTCGTTGCGCAACCAACACCAACAGCTCATCGCCCAGTGCGTGGCCGAGTTGATCATTGACCGGTTTGAAATTGTCGATATCCAGCACGCACACGCCTAAAAGATGATCGCGTCGTCGCGCCCGCGCCATGGCCTGCTGCAAACGATCGCGCAATAACACGCGGTTGGGCAGTTGGGTAAGGCTGTCGTAGTGCGCCAGGTATTCCAGCTGCATCTCGTGCTCTTTGAGGCGAGTGATATCGGAAAAGCTGCCCACGTAATGAGTGAGTTCGCCAGCGGCATTGCGCAGGCTGGCGATGCTGAGCAGCTCGGCGTAGTGCTCGCCGCTTTTGCGTCTGTTCCACACCACGCCTTGCCAATGGCCATCGCGCAGCAGTGTTTCCCAGAGTTCCGTGTAAAACTCGGCGTTTTGCCGCCCGGATTTGAGGAAGCCTGGCGTTTTACCCAAGGCCTCCTCAGCGCTATAGCCGGTGACTTGAGTAAACGCGGGATTGACTGCCTGGATAACACCGCGCGTATCGGTGATGAGAATGCCGGCATGAATGGCGTTAAGTACCCCTGCCGCCAAATCGCTGGAAGCGATGCCGGAGCCTGTGACCGCTGTCCCTGCCGATAGGGGTTTGCTTTCGGTCTGGCGTTTTTTGGGCATGGTTTTTATGCCTCTTATGGTGTGGAGGTTGGCCTGTGCGAGTTATTGTCACTCGCTCTACGCCATAAGTTGATGCTAGGTGAATGGCCAGAACTGTGTTTGATGCCGATCAAAGGATGATGAAACATCTGCCATGTCTATTTGTGTAAACTGAGACAGCTGTCACGCCTGATAACCATAAACCCAGAGGCCTGCGAGGCACCCCCCATGAAACTCATTTGTCTGCTCGTTTTCAGCGCGCTTGTTCTCGCCGCCTGCGGTGGCGGCGGCAGTAAATCCTCAAACTCGTCAACGCCGGTTTCGTCGGTGAGTTCGTCCAGTTCATCCAGTTCTGCGTCTGCGGGCTTTTGCCCTGCGCCTGCGTCGGTTAAATCCGACCCCTGGCATGGATTTCAGAAGCCGGTGAATCCCCAACGAATTTTGGTGTTCTCCAAAACCGCCGGTTTTCGTCACGACTCCATTCCTGCGGGCAAGGCGATGTTGCAGCAGATTGCGCAACAGCAAGGTTGGGAAATTGAACTGACGGAAGATGCCAACGCTTTTACACCAGTTAACCTGGCGCGCTTTAGCGCGGTGGTCTGGTTGAGCACCACGGGCACAGTGCTTAACAGCAACCAGCGCTCTGCGTTTGAGGCTTATATCGAAGGCGGTGGTGGTTATGTGGGCATTCACGCGGCGGCAGATACGGAATACAGCTGGCCCTGGTACGGCAATCTGGTGGCAGCTTATTTTCATTCGCACCCGCACAATCAAACCGCTGTGATTCACATCGAAAACCAACAGCACCCGGCAACGCGTCATTTGGGCAGCAGCTGGAGCCACTTTGATGAGTGGTACAACTACCAAACCAATCCGCGCGAGCAGGTTGAGGTGCTGATGTCACTGGATGAAACCAGCTACTCGCCGGGCAATGGCGCCATGGGCGATCATCCTATTGCCTGGTATCACCGCGTGGGGGCGGGGCGCGCCTTTTATACCGGCCTGGGTCACACGATCGAGGCTTACAGCAATGCCAAATTTGTTCAGCACATTCAGGGTGCACTTATCTGGGCCGGGCGTTTGGAGGCGGATGTGCCCGAGTGGCAAGGGCCACCACCACCGGACGCGGACTTCACCACCAGCCAGCTCGCGACAGGAATCAACCTGCCCATGGTGCTGCAAATTGCGGCCAACAACGCGATCTATGTGATTGGCCGCCAGGGCGAATTTTATGCCTACGAGGCGGGCCAGCTGCGCCTAAAAACCACCCTGCCGGTCAACAGTGCCCACGAGGGTGGTTTGATTGGCTTTGCGCTTGATCCGAATTTTTTAACCAACCGGCTGATTTATTTGCATTACACAGATCCGCAGGTGAATCAACAACATGTGTCGCGCTTTAGCCTGAATGCGGATAACACACTTAATCTGGTGTCCGAACGTCGATTGCTCACTTATCCGGTGGATATGCGCTGCTGCCATGTGGCGGGGGATCTGGCGTTTGATTCCGAGGGTAATCTCTATATCGCCATCGGCGACAATACCGATCCCTTTGAATCCAGCGGATTTGCGCCGATTGACGAACGATCTGGCCGCGCCCTGTTTGATGCGCAGCGCACAGCGGCCAACACCAATGACCTGCGCGGCAAAATTCTGCGCATCACACCTACCGCCGAAGGCAGCTATACCATTCCCGGGGGCAATCTATTTACGCCTGATGAACAGCATCGCGGTGAAATTTTTGCCATGGGTTTGCGCAACCCCTTCCGTATTGCGCTAGATGCGCAAAGCGATGTGTTGCTCTGGGGCGATGTAGGCCCGGACGCTAACTCGGCCAGTACCAATCGCGGGCCGGCGGGTTACGACGAAATCAACCAGACGCTGGTGCCGGGAAATTTTGGCTGGCCTTATTTTGCCGGGCCAAATCAGGCTTATAACGCGTTTAATTTCGCCAATAACCAATCGGGCAACAAGTTTGATCCGCAGGCGGTGATCAATAACTCGGTGAATAACACTGGCGCCAATCTGTTGCCCGCTGCACAACCGGCCTGGATTACCCTCAGTCACCGCGCCACCATGCTGGCGGGTGTTTATCGCTGGAACCCGGCGGTGATAGACCCTTACAAATTGCCCAGCTATTTTCACGGGCGTTTGTTGTATTGGAATTTTAACAACGACCAATTTTTTGAAGCCGATGTTAATCAAAACGAGCCCCTGTTGCGGCGCTGGCTGGATACGTCGTTACTCAGCGGCATTATTGATGGCAAGGTGTCGCCCGCGAACAACCGTTTGTATCTGCTTGCCTACGGCGGTAACTGTTGCGGCAATCCACCCAACGCCGGGATGCTAGCGGAAGTGCGCTATATCGGTAGCGGAAACCAACCGGGTGAAGAAACGCCGGTTTTTGCGGTGGGAGACAGCATCCGTCTGACACTCGATGGGAAAGTGGTCAGCGTGACGCAAGGCGATGTGCTCAGTTTGCTGGATAATCCCACGGGCAATAACGATATTTTTGTGATTGAAGACGCCGGGCAGGGCAGTGTTGCGTTGCGCTCGGTGAGTAACAATCGCTATATCACGGCTGGAAACGGTGGCGCTGCGCCGCTTGCGACAAACAGCGAAACTATCGGGCTGGAACAGCGTTTTGAGTTGGCACGCAATCAGGATGGCAGCTACTTGTTAAAAGCCTTGGCGAATTGTCTTTACCTTGCACCAGGAGAAAATGGTCACTTGCTGGCGTCCAGCCTCTCGCCCAACACCTCCACGGTATTTAGCCTGTCAGCGGCGCAAGCCTGTACAGCGGATGCAACCCACGGCCTGAGTTGCCGCTCTGCGGCGCAAGCCTATTTGAATATGCCTGCCGTGCCTGCTGCGCAATGGGAAAATATGCCCGGATTGTTATCGCAAACCGGCGCCTTTGCCGATGTGGTAAACCTCACGCCTGCTGAGAGTATGATTCCCTACGATCTCATCTCGCCACTTTGGTCAGATCGCGCTGACAAACATCGCTGGGTGTCTGTACCCACAGGCAGCTATGTGCAATGGGCTGAACAAGGCAAATGGACATGGCCAGCCGGTACGGTGTTTGTAAAACACTTTGAATTGCCCATCGACGAAAGCAATCCACTGGTAGTCAAGCGCCTGGAAACCCGCTTGCTGGTGGTGCAACACAATGGCCTGGTTTATGGCGCAACCTACAAATGGCGCGACGATAATTCGGATGCGGATTTATTGCACACCGCGCTGGATGAAACCATTGACATTCAATCACCACAAGGCCAATGGACACAAACCTGGACCTACCCCAGCCCCGCCGACTGTCTCACCTGCCACAACCCCGATGCCAAGGGTGTGCTGGGCGTGAAAACAGCGTCGCTCAATAAACACTGGCTTTACCCGAGTGGTGTGAGTGATAACCAGCTGCGCACCTGGAATCATCTGGGCATTTTTTCTGA
>CBFGWO010000154.1:0-6279 GCA_965652595.1 uncultured Cellvibrio sp.
TGGGGGCGGTTCGCGAAGGGGCGCCAATGTACACAAAAGGTGTATCAAACGCAATCTTAAAGCGGCGGCCAAGGGGTAAAAAAATCCTCGCAGTTTGCACTGGGCGGCTCACTCACCGGAGCCTCTCGCGTGCCTATATATAGAAAGCCGACCAAATGCTCCCGCTCGCCCAACCCCAGCTGCTTTTTAACGCGAGGGTGATAGGCCATGTCGCCGGTTCTCCACACGGCACCCAGGCCCAAAGCAAATGCGGCAGTGAGCATATTTTGAGCGGCAGCGGCAGCGGAATACTGCTGCTCCAGTTCGGGAACCTTGGGATGACTCTGGCAGCTGGCAATCACCACCACAATCAGCGGTGCCCTTAGCGGCATGTTGCGAAACCTGTCTAGCGCTGAATCACTAATCTGCGGGTCATCCTCCTTGGCCACTTCAGCGAACAGCTCGCCCAGGGTGTTCAAACCCTCTCCTTCAACCGACAGGAATCGCCAGGGTCGCAGTCGACCATGATCTGCCGCACGCAAGGCGGCCGAAAAAATAACCTTGCGCTGCTCCGAATCAGGCCCAGGTGCCACCAGCCGACCCGAGGATACCCGATGACAAAGTGCCTCAATTGCATTCATGTGGTTTACCTTTGGTTCAAAAACAAAGCGTCATTATAGATGGGCTTAGCTGAAAGCAAGAATTCGCATATAAAGGAAGGCTGTACCATACTCAAACAACCGAACTGAGTGGAAGCACACCCCAGATACTATTGTCATGCAGCTGTCGAACCTCATACTGCTCGCTATTGCCGAGGTATTTTTGGTGCTGGTGCTTATCAGTGCCCTGCTGCTATTTCAACTACACAAACAACGCATCACCCTACGCCGGCAACAAGACAAACTTCAGGAACTTCTGCGAACGCTCAAAAGGCTTAAACTGCCTCCACCACCGGCCGCACCCGGTACCAGCTACAGAACCTATCTTCAAGCCCAGCAGACTACCACCATCAAGCGCCTTCAAGGCAGCTATCCAAACTTCCGCCTGGACGAGCCCAACGCGACCACTGACAGCCCGGAAGCCCGTGCGCTCGCGCTGCGCCTCAGGATATTGCAGATCGAGGAATCCGCTATCGAAAAAGGTGATGGCCCCTTAAGGATCAATTGGCAACAGCTGGAATCGCAACTGACAGAATTGCTTGGCAGAGTACCAGAAGCCCCGCAGGAACCGTCGGATACCGACGAGATAGCCACCTACAAAAAGCGGATTGAAAACCTCGAGAAATTCAAAACGTTATTTTTTGATATGGAGGGCCAATGGCAACGTGCCCAGTCCCAAGCGGAGGACTATTACACGCAGCTATCCGCAATGGCGAGCGATCTGGAGGATCCCGAGAGTTTTACCAAGCTTTTGGGCAGGTATCAAACCGTTTATCAGGATATCAACCAAAGTTTTGTTGACGGCGTCAACAGCCTCACACCACAGGCTGAAAGTGAGATAAAGACCCTCACCATCAACCGGATTGATCCTCGTGCAGGTGAAGAAATAGTTAAGCTGCGCAACGTCGCCGCCGATCAGCACCGCATCATCAACCAATTGCAGCGAAAACTGGAGCAGGCTACAACCGCCGAGGCCAAAGAGGAAGTGGTGAACGAGCTTCAACAACAACTCCAGCGTCAAACCCGCTTTGTCCAAGAATCAGAAACCTGTATCAAGCTACTTGAGGATGAATTGGCGGCCGCCAGCGAAAAGATCAGCCAACAACAACAGCGGCTGGAGTCCTTGTCTGCCGAAAGGGACGAAAGCGCCAAAGTGAAATCCGCTTTGGAAAAATTCACGCTGGAGAGCAAGGATCTGATGAAGACCATGCTGGACTTGGAGAGTGAAAATGCCGAACTCAAGCGAGGCCTGAAGCAATCTATCGCTGAACAGCCGAAAACTGCCCTGAATCCAAACTCAAAACAAGGCCCTACGCCTGGAGAGGACGATAAAGACATGCGCAAATCGCTTGAGGCCAAATACTCGGCTTTAGAACGCGAGTATGCGTTACTGGAAGAAAAGTATCTTGAACTCAAAATGAAATAGGCACTCGTGGACAATTGGTGTGAAAAACCGTCTAATAGTGCGCAACCCTCTTTTGGTTGTGCTTCGTCACGAAATCAATGCAGCGGAATAAGCCACAGGTTTTTATAACATAATGAATACCAAGCCTCCTTTAAAGGAACCCCAAACCGAATCGCCTTTGCAGCAGTATTATTTTCGCGCGATTGTTTGCTTTGCTGCTGCGGGAACTCTTGCTTCCTTTATAGATTGGAACGACATTTCTTACCTGCTGGCAGGCGCCATCATTTTCGTGTTGATTTACGCCTACGCCACCTACCACTTTACCCACAAACTTCCTCCCGAATCCCTCTCAAGAGCCGGGCGCTGGCTGTCCTACTGTGACGCCGGGTTAATCGGTATAGTGCTCAGCCTAACCAATTTCAGCATTCTGCCCTGCATCATGTTTCTTACCATGATCCAGTTTAACGCGCTCTTAAGCGGGGGATTGCGCAAGCTATTGGAAGACAACGCCGCCTTTGGTTTGGGAATACTGGTGAGCCTGATTATTCATCGGCCGCAACTGATGCTAAGCGGCAATATCGAGATCAGTGCGGCCAGCTTGATCGGCATTATTACCTACTTCCTTATTTACGCCATTTACATGCATCAGCGGTTTCGCAAACTTTTGCTCAGTCAACAACTTCTGGAAAACGAACAAAAGTGGCACAAGATACGCGCCTACAAGCTCTCTCGCTATTTGCCGCCCACGGTATGGAAAGCCATTAATCAAGGAAAAGATGAAACCCTGCAAGCTGAGCGCAAAAAAATCACCGTTTTCTTTTCAGACATCAAAAATTTCAGTCAGCTGGCAGAAGAGATGGAAGCCGAAGCACTCACTGAACTGCTCAATCATTACTTGACCGAGATGTCCAAAATTGTGACTCAACACGGAGGCACTATCGACAAGTTTATCGGCGATGCGATTATGGTGTTCTTTGGCGATACCAACAGCCAAGGTGTTAAAGGTGACTGCCTGCGCTGCGTTTCCATGGCCATCGCCATGAAAAAGCGCATGAAATCCCTGCAACAGGAATGGTTCAATCAGGGCATCAAAAAGCCACTGCAAATCCGTATGGGAATCAATACCGGCTACTGCACCGTGGGCACTTTCGGTACCTCCAGTCACCTGGACTACACAGTGCTTGGTACCCAGGTGAATTTGGCCAGTCGCCTGGAGTCTGCCGCTGATCCTGATGAGATTTTGATTTCGCATGAAACCTGGTCATTAGTTAAAGATCAGGTACTTTGCCGGGACAAAGGCGAAATTCAGGTTAAGGGTTTTGCCCAGCCGGTTAAAGTTTACCAGGTGGCAGACTTCCGCAAAGAGCTTGGCAAAAACCAAACCTATTTTGAAGATAGAGCCGAAGGTTTTTCCATGTATCTGGATTTGGACAAGGTGCGCAACTACGACAAGGAAAAGGTTATTGATTCCCTCGAAAAAGCGGCTGCCAAGTTGCGCGAAAAAGTAATTGTTTAGCAGAAAATTCGAATTTACTGCCTGAACAATCGTAAAGGCTCGGGCTGTCGTCCCTGTGCAGAGGAGCGATAGGGATTGATATCCAGGCCTCCACGGCGTGTATAGCGTGCATAAACACTCAAATACGCCGGCCGACAAACGTGCATAATATCCGCAAAGATTCGCTCAACACAGTGCTCGTGAAAATCCTGATGCTCGCGAAATGACACCACATAAGCTAACAGACTCTGGTGATCTATCGGCTGGCCGCGATAGTGAATCACAACACTCGCCCAATCCGGCTGACCGGTCACCGGGCAATTGGTTTTGAGCAGATTTGAATAAAGACACTCCTCAACCGGCGCGGCAGCGCGCATCTGGAGCAAACTGGCATCTGGATGATAAACGGGGTTCTCCAAAGGAAGTTCATCCAAACACACCCCATTGATCGGGCAAGCGGCCAAATACTCATCGGGTTCAAAAAACGCTACCGAAACCTCAGCTCCTGCTGTGCCACCAAGATCTTTAGCCATGCGCTGGATCACCTCAGCCATCGACGCGAAGCGGGATTGATTAAACGAGTTTAAGTAGAGCTTGAAGGATTTGGATTCGATGATGCAGGGACTGTCACAAGGGATACGAAACTCCGCAATGGCGACTCTCGGTTTTCCCGAAAGATCCAACCAGGAAACTTCATAGCCGGTCCAGATATCAACACCATAAAACACCGGCAAGGGTGTGGGCAGATGCTCCCGCGCCAGGCTGCGCGCAATTGGGAAGAGCAATTCCGGTGCATACTCGCTGGGGTAAGTGGTATCGCGCCCCAATGGACTCTGATCTATTGCCATTACGCTTAACCTCTTAGGCCCGCAGGCGCTTGCCATGTTTTAGCAAATGCAAGCACACAGAAAACAACATCACAACACCCAAGCCAACACCCACAAATGCCCACACCACACTCACATCACTGACGCCGAGCATGCCATAACGAAAGGCATTGACCATATGCAGTATGGGATTGAAATAGGAAATACTTTGCCAAGGCTCGGGCAGCAGGTTTACCGAATAAAAAACACCACCAAAATAGGTGAGCGGCGTAAGAATAAAAGTGGGCACTATCGAAATATCGTCAAAGCTATTGGCATAAACAGCATTAATCAATCCTGCCAACGAAAAAAGTGTTGCTGTCATCAGCACAAAAACCAGGGTAATGACCCAGTGATACAAAGGCAAATCAGTAAACAGCAGCGCCAGCAAGGTAACCAGCACGCCGATTATCAAGGCTCGCGCAACACCGCCGGCCACGAATCCCAACAAAATAATATAGTTGGGTGTCGGCGATACCAGCAGTTCTTCAATACTGCGCTGGAACTTGGCGCTGTAAAACGATGACACCACATTCGAATAGGCATTAGTCAACACCGCCATCATAATCAACCCGGGCGCCACAAATTGCGCGTAGTCCAAGCCATTCATCTCGCCTATTCGGCTACCAATTAACTTCCCAAAAATCACAAAATAGAGCGACATGGTAATAACCGGTGGCAGAAGCGTTTGCACCCAAATACGGGTAAAGCGCTTAATTTCCTTGCGCAGAATACTGCTAAAGGCGACCCACTGTTGCAAAGGTCTCATTGCACCCCCTCCCCTTCACGACGGTGGTTGCTCACCAGAGACACAAACAATTCCTCCAGACGATTGGCTTTGTTGCGCATGCTAACCACCTGTATACGCTGTTCGGAGAGCTCGGAAAAAACCGGATTGAGTGCTTGACCCTTTTCAATTTCTACTTCGAGCGAGTGCTCATCCAGCTGGCGAAAGACATAACCATCAACCACTGGCATTGCTTCCAATACCTCAGCTGTGTCCAGGATAAATACCTCACGATTGAGTTGCTGCAAGAGTTTGCGCACACTGGTGTTTTGGATAATTTGCCCATGATCGATAATGGCAACGTGTTTACACAAACTCTCGGCTTCCTCAAGGTAATGGGTAGTCAGAATGATGGTTGTGCCCGCAGCGTTGATTTCGCGCAAAAAATCCCACATGGAACGACGCAGCTCAATATCAACACCCGCCGTTGGTTCATCCAAAATCAAGAGCCTGGGTTCATGCACCAAAGCGCGCGCAATCATTAATCGACGCTTCATGCCACCGGATAACATTCGTGCCTGGGTGTGACGCTTATCCCAGAGCGCCAGGCGCTTCAGCAAATCCTCGGTGCGCTTAGTCGCTAAAGAACGCGGCATGCCGTAATAGCCCGCCTGCTGCAGAACAATATCCTCTACCTTTTCGAATACTGAAAAATTAAATTCTTGTGGAACTACACCCAGCATTTGCTTGGCGCGAGAAAAATTTTCATCAATATCGGTATCAAAGACTTTTATCTGGCCGGACGTTTTACGCACCAAAGAACTGATAATGCCGATGAGGGTGGATTTTCCGGCACCATTCGGCCCGAGGATGGCGAAAAAGTCGCCCGGCTTAACCTCCAGGCTTACGCCTTTCAGGGCTTCCAGGCGATTGTCATAGACCTTGCGTAGATCCTGAATGGACAAAGCAGCAACCATAATTAAACCTTGCGACTAAATCAGCGGAGGAACGTCTGTGTGAGGCGGGATGATATACGCGGTAATGAGAAGTGCAAGCCGCCAGATTTTGCGACGCACAGCGAACAACAGAAAATGAGGAGAAACTGGAGCGGGAAACGAGACTCGAACTCGCGACCCCGACCTTGGCAA
>CBFGWO010000155.1:0-6189 GCA_965652595.1 uncultured Cellvibrio sp.
GCCATGGCCCAGGCAATCGCAGACCTGGCTCGTATCAGCCGCTACACCCAGATACAACTTCTGGTAAAAGATACCGCGCCATTGATCGAGCAAGGCCATCGACTGGTGCGCTTGTGTCAACGGCTACCTACCAGCGTCAGCTTGCGCAAGCTCACCCGTGAACCGGAAAAAGGGAATCGAGGGTTTATCCTGAGTGATGCGCGCGGCCTGGTGTACAAAAATGATGAAGATGCCTATCGTGGCTTTGTTGATCAGGATGCACCTGCCCAGGTCAAGCGACTGCGCGAAGAATTTGATCAGCTCTGGCAATTTGCCGAACCCGAACCCCGCTTGCAGTTACTACACCTCTAAAGTGGGTAAATTTCCGACCAGACCTCATCCGCCGGTGACAAAATAAGCAAAAGCGGACTATTTACCGGGAATTAGCCTGTTTTTTGTTGCCGAGCACAATTTAATCCTATATATATAGCTCCAACTCGGAGGGGCAGCCGTTTTAGCCTATAAATACAGGGGTTTTTGCTGAATCAACGCAACTACTCCAATGCCCTCGGATCCGGGTTGAGCTCTCATTTCCTGTTCGACGCCAAGTCGAACAACCTTTACCGCCTGACTAACCTAATAAGGAATCGACTATGGCCGCTAAAAAACCAGCTGCAAAACCTGCCAAGGCTGCAGCCAAACCTGCTGCTAAAACCGCCGCAAAAAAAGCCCCTGCCAAGGCACCCGCTAAAAAGGCACCTGTTGCCAAAGCTGCACCCAAGGCCGCCGCTGTTGTTAAGCCCATTGCCGAGCGCCAAAACAAAACCCAAATCCTCACGCAGATTGCTGACGCAACCCAACTGAGCAGAAAGCAAGTTCAAGCCGTACTGGATGAGCTGACCAATGTGATCGAAGGTCACGTTAAGAAAAAAGGTGTAGGCGAGTTTGTTCTGCCTGGCCTGCTGAAAATCACCACCGTGAAAAAGCCTGCCACCAAGGCGCGCAAGGGTATTAACCCCTTCACTGGCGAAGAAGTCATGTTCAAAGCCAAACCAGCCAGCACCTCCGTGAAAGTGCGCCCGCTGAAAAAACTGAAAGAAATGGTGCTTTAAGTTCACTAACTTTTTCAGCCCATAAAAAAACCCGCGTTTATGCGGGTTTTTTTATGGGTTTCAAACAGGGGTTCAGCTCGCTTGATTCAGCAACTCAAAACCATCACCGACCAGGGCGTTCTGTAAACGCTTGATGCGGTCCTCCATAACAACTGGCTCGTAAGTCGCCATAGGCACCTTGCCCCAAATTGGCTGGGGCCAGGCTGGATCATCCACAAACCGGGCAATGTGATGCAGGTGCAACTGGCGCACAATATTCCCCAAGGCGGCCACATTCATTTTATGGGCGTCGAACAAGCTGGTCATAACCTCGGATAGACGGCAGGACTCGCGAATTAATTGCAGTTGATCCTCTTCGCTCAAATGGTGAATTTCAAACACCTCTTCACGCTCGGGCACCAGAATACACCAGGGATAGTTGGCGTCCCGGCTCAACAACAAGAGTGATAAGGGAAAGCGCCCCACCACTACCGAATCCTGGGCTAAACGCGGATGTAGTTCAAACATGGAAACCCCCTGGTCGATTGCATGACTCGCGCGCCTGCACGGGCAGCTGTACCCTGACACGCAAGCGCCGTAGAATAGGCGCCTTTCGTTGCAGGCCAAATGCCACTGCACGCCCCTAACCCCGACATTATAGACATTAAGAAGCCGAACCTATGCGCGCAACCCGCTTTTTGATCGCCACCCTCAAAGAAACACCCGCCGATGCCGAAGTTATCAGCCACCAATTGATGCTGCGCGCAGGCATGATCCGCAAGCTGGCATCAGGCCTTTACACCTGGCTGCCGTTGGGACTGCGTGTGCTGCGCAAGGTGGAGCGCATTGTGCGTGAAGAGATGGACAGATCCGGCGCTCAGGAGGTAATGATGCCGGTGGTACAGCCCGCCGAACTGTGGGAGGAATCCGGGCGCTGGGTGCAGTATGGGCCGGAGCTGCTGCGCATCAAGGATCGCCATGATCGCCCCTTCTGCCTGGGCCCAACCCACGAAGAGGTGATCACCGACCTGATTCGCAATGAACTGAACAGCTACAAGCAACTGCCCGCGAATTTTTACCAGATCCAAACCAAATTCCGCGATGAAATCCGCCCGCGCTTTGGGGTCATGCGCTCGCGGGAATTTATTATGAAGGATGCCTATTCCTTTCACGCCAGCCAGGCATCCCTGCAACAAACCTACGAGGTGATGCACAGCACCTATTGCCGTATTTTTACCCGCATAGGCCTGGACTACCGTCCGGTGCTGGCGGATACCGGCTCGATTGGCGGCGCCTTCTCCCACGAATTCCATGTGCTGGCCGACAGCGGCGAAGATGCGATTGTGTTTAGCGATGGCAGCGACTACGCGGCCAATATCGAAAAGGCCGAGGCGCTGCCTCCTGCCCAGCCTCGCCCTCTGCCGAGCCTTCCCATGCACCAGGTGGCCACCCCCGGCCAGCATTCGATTGAAGAGGTCAGTCAATTCCTGAAGCTGCCCACGAATCAACTGGTTAAAACCCTTATCGTTCTCGGCCAGGCCGAAAAAGGTAAGGAGCCACCGCTAGTGGCCCTGGTACTGCGCGGCGATCATGAACTGAATGAGATCAAAGCGGAGAAAATCACCGGTGTCGCTTCTCCTCTAACCTTTGCCTCTGAAACACGCATCAAAGCCGAGCTGGGCGTAGGCGTGGGTTCTATCGGCCCTGTGGGCCTGAAAATTCCGGTGATCGTCGACTATGCCGCCGCTCATCTGGCGGACTTCGCCTGCGGCGCCAACAAAGACGGCTTCCACCTGACTGGTGTCAACTGGGAGCGAGACACCCACCTGCCACTGGTGGCCGATATTCGCAATGTAGTCGCTGGCGACCCAAGCCCCGATGGTAAAGGCAATCTGGATATTAAACGCGGTATCGAAGTCGGCCATATTTTCCAACTCGGCACCAAGTACTCGGAAGCACTTAAGGCGCGTGTGCTGGACGAAAATGGCAAGGAGCAAACCATGATCATGGGCTGCTACGGCATTGGTGTCACTCGCGTAGTGGCGGCGGCTATCGAACAAAATCACGATGAAAACGGCATTATCTGGCCAGATGCGATTGCCCCCTTCCAGATAGCGCTTATCCCCATCAACATGAGCAAATCACCCGCCGTCGCCGAAAAGTGCGAAGCGCTTTACAGCGAGCTGCAAGCTGCTGGCTTCGAGGTGCTTTTCATGGATGACGAGAAAGCGCGCCTGGGTGTGATGCTGGCCAACACGGAACTGATGGGCATTCCCCACCGTGTAGTGGTGGGCGATCGCGGCCTGGAAAGCGGCACGCTGGAATACAAAGGCCGTCGCGACGCAGAAAAGCAGGACGTGCCTGTGGCGGAGTTACTCGCGTTCTTAAAAGCAAAAATACTGATCCAGTAGTTTTCTTAATACAAACAAAGCAATACAAAGAAAACCGAAAAAGCCCGGTGAAAACACCGGGCTTTTTTATGCGCGAATTACTTTTGCAGCAGGATCAAAAAGGGCGGAAAAATTCTTCCGCTGATAGCACACTCGGCGTTATACGCACCGCCAATATTGCGCCTTTAAACCAATGCACCCGGTTCATGCGCGCACCAATAGAGGCCTTTCCTTGCTCACCTATAGGCAGATAATCCACTTCAGCTTCCAATTCTTTTTTGCCGTTTACGTAAGAGGTAAATTTCCGTTCCTGGAATGTGATCGCTGCGTGAGCCCATTGGCCTACGGGATGAACCAAGGCTGGATTAATTAAAGTGAACTGGGACTTTTCTGATTTGATATAGGCATCCAGATACCACTGCTGTTGATCATTGAGTCGCAATTCAATGGTGATCCGCCTGTCTGGATTACCGGGCGCCTCGATATGAAAAAACCGTGGCTCTGAATTCTTGGGATGCGCATCGTCAGGATTAAAGATAATTTCAATGGTAAAGGCCTGCGCATCACCCAGTGGATTGCCATCAACAACCAATCGATCGCCATCGCCGTCAAAATAGACCGCCGAGCCCCAGGGGGTTTTAGTGAGCTGAGGCTCACCTTCAGCGGTGGCAGAAAAACCGCCAACCCGGGTGAGAGAATCCAGCGTCCATAAAATAGAATCTGGATTCTTTGGCTGCTGGGTACCCGCTACCAAATCATTTGATACAGCATAGTGAGTGCAGCCGCTTAGTACCAAAACCAGTAGCAGGCTGCCATAGCCGCAGGCTTTTTTAAAATATTCGAAGGTCATTAGTATCTCCCAATAGTATTGTTGTTATGCAATCTGATGTTGCCCCCGCAGGATAACAAAAAAGGCTGCAACAGCAGCCTTTTTTGTGAATTCGCGCCTAGCGCTCCTCGGGCGGCAGATCATCCGGTTCGGGAATATGGCTCTTCTCATAAGCCAACTGATCTGATTTGAGCTGCCGCGCCACATCACCTGGCGAGCCGGTATTGCGCGCGATCAACTGATAGGCCACTGGCACTATGTAGAGTGTAAAAAAAGTGGCTGCAATAACGCCAAACATCACTACCACACCGATAACAAAGCGAGTTTCTGAGCCGGCACCCGACGAAATAACCAGAGGTATTGCGCCTGCGACTGTGGTCAATCCAGTCATTAAAATCGGGCGCAACCGCGCAGCGCAGGCCTGACGCAAGGCATCGGCAAACTCTATGCCTCTGTCGCGCAGTTGATTGGCAAACTCCACAATCAAAATGCCGTTTTTGGCGGCCAGCCCCACCAGCATAATTAAACCTATTTGAGAATAAAGATTAAAGGTTGAGCCGGTGAGATAGAGACCCAACATACCCCCCGCCACCGCCAGAGGTACGGTGAGCATAATCACAAAGGGATGCACAAAACTTTCAAACTGGGCGGCAAGCACCAAAAAGACGATGACCACACCTAGCAGGAAAATAAACATCACCGAGCCTCCTGCTTTCTGGTAGTCGCGGGAGAGTCCTTTGTAATCCACCACTGCGGTATCGGGCAAGTGCTCCGCGACCAGGCCATTGAGGTAGTCCAAGGCTTCTCCCAAAGTGAGTTTGCCTTCGATATTAGCTTCTATGGTGAGTGATCGGATTCGGTTGTAGCGATTGAGGCGACTGGAGTCCGCCACCTCGCGAATGCTCACCAGGTTAGCAAGCGGAATAAGTTCACCGGAACGCTCCGAACGCACATACATATTTTGCAAACTGGCGGTGGTGCGCTGCTCGTCGCGCTCGCCCTGCAATATCACATCGTATTCTTCACCATCATCAATATAGGTGGTCACGCGGCGCGAACCCAACATGGTTTCCAAAGTACGGCCCACGTTGCTGATACTGACGCCCAGATCGGCAGCCCGATGCGAGTCCACAATAACTTCCAATTGCGGGCGAGTTTCTTTGTAATCCCAATCGATGCCGCTAAGACCTGGGTTGGATTCTTCAATTTTGTTGAGCAGTATGTCGCGCCACTCGGCGAGTTCTTCATAACTGCCTCCACCCAACACGAATTGCACGGGTTTGGCGGTACGAGAACCGAAACCCTGGCGCATGATGGGCGCCGCAGTTACACCGGGCAAATCACTGAGTTTCGCGCGAATTTCATCCATGATCACAAAGGCACTGCGACGCTCACTCCACTCGTTGAGCACCGCGATAACAAAACCGCTGTTAAAGTTTTCCACTCCACCCCAGCCGCGCGGCGCGCGTACCATCAAGCGTGTAATCTCGCCTTGCTCAACGTAATCCATCAAACGATTTTCAATTTCTGTCATGTACTCTTCCATGTAAGCGTAGCTCGCCCCTTCTGGCCCATTAACCATAACGAAGAAAGCACCTCGGTCTTCTCGCGGAGCATATTCTGAAGGAATCAGTTGCCCCAAGCCGATAGTCCCCACAATCAACATGACAAAAATAGCCACTACGATGCGCGTGTGACGCAAGCAAGACTCCAGGGTCTTGGCGTAGTAGTGGCGCAAACAGGTCATCAGTTCATCAACCTTGGTCACCAGCGCTGTCTTGTTGTCATTGGGACGCAGCACTTTGGAGGCCAACATGGGGGAAAAGCTCAAAGCGATAACGGAGGAAAATGCCACCGCCGCCGCCATGGTAATAGCGAACTCTGAAAACAGTCGGCCTAT
>CBFGWO010000156.1:0-6186 GCA_965652595.1 uncultured Cellvibrio sp.
TAATCTGTTCATCTTGATCCTCATGATGTCTAAGTCTTGTTAAAAACGTCCGCTAATACCGACAACCAGGCTGCGGCCCGGCAGAGGTGCAAGATCCTTCAAAAATGAGGAGTGCACGCGCGCTTCTTTGTCAGTGAGATTTTTGCCTTGCAGATAAATCTGTGTGCCGGGTAGCAGGTCATCAAGCGCATAGCTGATTTGCACATCCACCAGGGTGTAGGCTGCCGTCGAGGTTTCGTACTCGGCAATTTGGTCTTGCTTAAAGTAGTGCTGAGCACCCAGTTCCAAACCCAACTTGCCCCAGTCGTAATTCAACTGACTGCCCAAACGCAGGGGCGGAATGCGCGGCAGGCTGCCGCCTTCGGCGCGACGCGCACGAATCGAATCCCCCATCAAACTGAGTTTTAATCCATCGCTTAACTGCCACACCACCTGCCCCTCAAAGCCATAAAGCTGCGCGTCCTGCGCCTCATACACAAAAATGGGCAGCTCGCCTTGTTCATGTCCGTGATCGTGATCGTGATCGTGGCCGTGATCATCGCCTTCGTAAATCAAGCCGGTGTTACGCAGGTAGTAGTAGTTATCGATACGGTTGTAAAAGGCGTTGAAAATAAAACCCAGATCACCAGCGTAGCGACGCAGGCTGATATCAAGGTTGTTGGATTTTTCCAACTCAAGATCGGTGCGCGCCAAGTCAAAATGGAGATGATCATCTTCCTCATCAAACTCCACCGTCATAAGCGCACCCACTTCAAACAGGCCTGAGCCGAGGTGGGGGCCAAAGGAGAAAAGTTCCGCCGCCGAGGGCGCGCGTTGTGCGTGGGTGATAGACAGCCCCAAGTTGTAGCCATCAACAAAATCCCACACCACACCGGCAGAGGCGCTGAAAGGTGTGGATTCATGATCAACAGAAAAAACGCGCAATACTGTGTGATGCGGATAGTGTTCTTCACCCAGCTCTGCCGTCAGCGCATCGGCGGTGATGCTGACACGCTCTACCCGCGCACCCAGTTGCAACAACCAATCATCCAGGTGACGCTCTTCTACCAACGCCAGCGCAAAGCTCTCGCTGGTGCTGGGCGGTGTGAACGCCTCTGCGCCATCGGCAACAAAATCACTGTGCTTGTAATGCAGGCTGAGCGCACCGCGCCATTCGGCCAGGGGATGATGGAAAAGATCCACCCGCGCTTCGCGGGTGCGATTGCTAAAGCGGGTGAGCGCCTCGCCGTTTTCAATCTCGAAGTGCTCGTAATCTGTGTAGCCCAGGCGAGTATTAAGGGCACTGAAAAAATCGCTATCGAGCGTGAGCTCGCTGATCAACTGCACCCGGTCCTGAGTGAGGTCGGCGTAAACATCCAGCTCCTCGTCATGCCCGTCATGATCATCATGGCCGCCATGGCTGTGGCCGGGGATGCCGTATTGCCGCTCCAGACGACCCACCGACAACCCGACATAACCCTGGGAGATCAAATAGCTGCCTCCGAGATTAAAGCCCTGGGCTTCAGTCGCTGAATTTTCCAGGCGCTTGCTGTGATCATGGTCCTGATCATGACCGTGAGCGTGGGGCAGTTTGTAATCGCCCGAGTCGCGCCAAAAACCGTCGGCGTGGAGCGCAAAACTATCAGCACCACCAGTGACGCTGCCCGACACCAGTGTGTCATTGGCAACATCAGCGTGCTGCAAACGCCATTCGCCGCGTAAGTCGGAAGAGCTGGGCACGCGATCGTCCACGACGTTTACCACGCCGCCTATGGCGCCGCTGCCGTAAAAGAGAGTGGCTGGGCCACGCAAGACTTCAATTTGACGCGCCGTGGTGGCCTCAGTCGCCACGGCATGGTCTGGGCCAACACGGGAGGCATCGCCCGCGTCCAGGCCGTTTTGCGCAACCAGTACGCGCGGACCTTCCAGGCCACGAATGATGGGGCTGCTGGACACAGGCCCATAGTAGCTGGAGTGAATGCCCACTTCGTATTTGAGTGTGTCGCCCAAGGTCACCGCCTGGCGCTTACGCAGTGTGTCGCCATCAAGCACATTGACCGGCTGGGCAGATTCCATATTGGATGCGTGCCAGGGCAAACCCGTGACGTTGATAACATCAATCACTGAGGGATAGAGCACCAGGCGCAGAGTTTCATCCGATAGCTGGTGCAAATGAAAGGTTTTGTGCATGAATTGGGGCGCTTTGACATGCAGCTCAAAGTGGCTGCCGCTCAGCGATGGCAGGCTAAACTGGCCCTTCTCGTCGGCCTTGACCTGGAGATTGGTGCCCACAACCTCAATCACAGCGGCGGGAATAACCTCCCCTTGGGGGTTAAGCACAACACCCTGCAACTGGGCATTAGCCCACTGGCTCGCCAGCAACAAGGCACCAAACATAAGACTTCTTTTCACCTGTATTCCTCCACAAGCCCTTGGGGTTATCAAGTCGCTCTGGGCCGGACGACTTGACGTTATAATATAACATTACTAAAAAATTGGAAGGGTATATTTCCTGATCCCGCCTTACCACCCAACCCCGTCACCCAGCCCCTTAGGCCGCACCAAGCTGGCTCGCGCCTGCGTCAAATTGGCGCAAACTTTTTATGGAGCCTTGCTTAACTGCACCGCCTTTTTCATCAAAAAGCGCCAGCGAGCCGGATTTTGGGCAAATTTCTCGGCTGGCATAGCTATTGCAAAAGCGCCCTTGCCTCGTTATTGCGCAGCGCGCCCAAGCCAAGCACCGGACAAAAGCGCAGCACGCTCAATAACGCGCCCCATGTTTGAACACCGGCCTGCGGCTCGCAGATTTTTTTCGCTGAATGGATGATGTCTCCATGAGTTCCGCCAACCTGAATTTGCTCGACTTTTCCAACAAATCAATTCGTACATTGCACCTGACCTGGTTTGCGTTTTTCCTCACCTTCGTCGTCTGGTTCAGTCACGCGCCGCTCAAGCCGCTGATCATGGAAACCTTTGCCATGACCGGCGACCAATGGAAGGCGCTGTTGATTCTCAACGTGGCGCTGACCATTCCCGCACGCATTGTGATTGGCATACTGGTCGATAAATTTGGCCCGCGCATTGTGTACAGCGGCCTGCTACTGGGCAGTGGCGCCCTGTGTATTGCTTTTGCCTGCGCACAAACTTTTGAACAACTGGCGCTATTTCGCTTTTTGTTGGGTTTTGTCGGTGCAGGTTTTGTGATTGGTATTCGGCTGGTGGGTGAGTGGTTTCCCGCGCGGCAGGTAGGTTTGGCCGAAGGCATTTACGGTGGCTGGGGCAACTTTGGTTCAGCGGCAGCAGCTTTTTTACTACCAAGCCTGGCCCTGGTTATTTTTGGCAGTCAGCTCGAAAATTCGGCTGACGGTTGGCGCTACGCTATTGCGAGTGCGGGTGTGCTGGCCATGATTTACGGTGTATTTTTTTACTGGCGGGCGCGCAATACACCAAAAGGCTCAACCTATTTCAAACCCAAGAAATCCGGCGGCCTTGAGGTGAGCAACAAAAAAGATTTTTGGTTTTATGTGGCAATGAATGTACCTATGTACATCATTCTAGGTGTGCTGGCGTGGAAATTATCGCCCGCCGATATAGGACTATTGTCACAAAGCACCACCTATGTGCTCTACGGCGTTTTAGTTGCGCTCTTCGCGTTTCAATTCAGTCAGATCTATCGTGTCAATAAAGACATGCTGAAAAACGGTGTGCCCGAACACGACAAATACGAATTCAAACAAGTGGCTATTCTTAACTGGGCTTATTTTGTCACCTTCGGTTCCGAGTTGGCGGTTGTGTCGGTTTTACCCGCATTTTTTCTTGAAACCTTTACCGATTTGACACTGGTACACGCCAGCATTCTCGGCGGCGCCTTCGGCTTCATGGCATTTATGGCGCGCCCCGGTGGTGGCTGGGTTAGCGACAAATATGGTCGCCGCAAAACCATGAGTGTCTTTCTTATTGGTCAGGCAATCGGCTACCTACTCCTGTCTCAGGTGGCGGATAGTTGGATGATTGGCATGGCTGCGGTATTAGTTATGGGCTGCGCCTTCTTCGTACACGGTGGCGCCGGCGCTGTGTTTGCCATAGTGCCCTTGATCAAGCGGCGGATGACCGGCCAAATTGCGGGCATGACAGGCGCTTATGGCAACGTGGGTGGCGTAACTTTTTTGACCATCTACAGCTTTGTGGATACCTCAACGTTTTTTATGATTATCGCCGCCAGCTCGCTCGCGGTATTGGTCATGGTACAGTGGCTCACCGAACCCCAGGGACATATGAGTGAAACCCTGGCCGATGGCAGTATTCAAAAAATTGAACTGACCTGAGTGCGAGCCCAGCCAGAAAAACTCTGGCGGAATGATCTATGGAACATTTGCAATCCAGCCTGCGCATCCGCTTCGCGCAATTGAGCGAAGCGGGGCGCAAGCCCGAAAATCAAGACACGGTGGGCGCTCGCCTGCCTGAGGGTCAAACACTCACTACCAAAGGCATTGCCATTGCGATTGCGGATGGCGTGAGCAGCAGCGCAGCAGCGCGTGAGGCCAGCCAAACCGCCATCACCGGTTTTCTTACCGACTACTACGCCACACCCGATACCTGGCGCACCCAGCAATCGGCGGTGCGCGTGATTCAATCGCTCAATGCCAGCCTCTGGGGCCGCAGCCAAAACAGTATTTACGGTGAGGGTTATCTCAGCACCTTTACCGCGCTGATTCTCAAGGGCAACACCGGTTTTATTTTTCATGTGGGCGACACCCGAGTTTATCGCCTGCGCGGCGATAACTTTGAATTGCTCACCCGCGACCACACCCAAAAAATTGATCGCAACACCACCTACCTGAGTCGCGCTCTGGGCGCCGACCCAGCGCTGGAAATTGACATGCACAGCGTGGAGTTATTGCCTGGCGATGTATTTGTGCTCACCAGTGATGGCATTCACGAGAGTTTACCGCCTACAGAATTTAAACAACTGCTCACCGACACCACAGACCTTGACGCCCTGACACAACAGCTGCGCGACCAGGCACTAGCGCGCGGTAGTGACGACAATCTCAGTGTGCAACTGGTCATGATTGAAGAACTCGGCGGCGCCAGCCAGGACGATGCCATGCAGGTGCTGGCACGCCTACCCTTTCCGCCCATAGTCTCACCTGGCCAGGTGTTGGATGGCTTGAAAGTCAAAAAAATTCTGCACGAATCCAATCGCAGCCAGGTGTATCTGGTGGAAGACGAACACCGGCAACTTATGGCGATGAAAACACCCTCAGTCATTTTTCAGGATGACCCCGCCTATATCGAACGCTTTGCCATGGAATCCTGGATAGGCGCCCGCATTCACAGCTCGCAAGTGGTGCGCGTGTTACCGCCACCCGAATCGCGCTCCTGCCTGTATTATTTAACCGACTATGTGCCCGGTCCCACCCTCACGCAATTGTTAAAAGAGCGGGGCAAGCTGGGCGTCAGCGATGCCGTGGAACTAATGGAATCCCTGGTGCGCGGCATTCGCGCTTTTCATCGCAAGGAAACCCTGCATCAGGATTTGAAGCCGGACAATATTGTGATCGGTAGCAAGGGCCCGGTGATTGTGGATTTTGGTTCCTGTTGGGTGGCAGGCTTGCAAGAGGTTGCAGCTCCCTTTATCCGCGACCGGGTGCTGGGCACCCTGGACTATTCTGCGCCCGAGTATCGTTGCGGCGGAAAGGTGGGCCCGCGCTCGGATCAGTTTTCACTGGCGGTGCTGCTCTATGAGATGCTCACCGGCCATTTACCTTATGGGCCTGCGTATAGCAAAGCTATGGATGTGAAATCCTTTCAGCGGCTGAAGTATGTGTCGGCGATTCGTCACAATCCTTTGGTGCCGGATTGGTTGGATAAGGCGCTGGCCAAAGCCTTGAGTATTCATCCGGGCAGTCGTTATGAGGCGCTGTCGGAGTGGTTGCAGGATTTGAAACGACCAAACCCGGCGTGGTTGACAGTAGATCAAAGGCCGTTGATGGAGCGGGATCCGGTGCAGGTGTGGCGGGCCTTGGCGATTGCGGGGTGGGTGATGGCGTTGGGGATTTGGATTTATTTTGGGTTTTGATTTTTTTGGTGCAGGTAGCTAGCAGGCTGCTGAAAAACGTTTTCGAGGCAGCCGATGTAAGGCAAAAATAGCCGAAAGAGCGGAGTTTACATGGAGTAAATGAGCATCTTGAGGCCATTTTTAAC
>CBFGWO010000157.1:0-6131 GCA_965652595.1 uncultured Cellvibrio sp.
CAACGCAAGGGCATGAGTCAGGACGTAAAGCTGGGGGAGGGCGGCATTCGCGAAGTGGAATTTGTGGTGCAGGCATTTCAATTGATTCGCGGCGGGCGCGACAAGCGGCTGCGCGAGCGGCGCGTGTGCCGGATGTTGCCGTTCCTCGAAGCGGAAAAATATTTGCCGCCCGGTGCGGGCAGTGCGCTGCTCGACGCCTATGTGTTTTTACGCAATACCGAACACGCCATCCAAGCCTGGCAGGATCGCCAAACCCAAACCCTTCCCGCGGATGCACTGGGCCAGGCGCGTCTCGCCTGGGTGATGGGCTTTGCCAGCTGGGAGGCATTTCACCAACAGCTGAGCGACTATCGCGCGCGCGTTCACAGCGAGTTTCGCGCGGTAATCGCCTCGCCAGACGACGAAGAGGAGGCCCAGGTAGATCAGCTGGCAACCTGGACAGGCTTGTGGGACAAGAGTGTTCGTGATGAAGAGGCAGAGGCTTTTCTCACACGCCAGGGTTGTGACGATGCGCAGCGGGTGCTGGCGCTGTTGAAAAACGCGCGCGAAAGTCGCGCCGTCTTGAGCATGCAGGCCAGTAGCCGCAATCGACTGGACGCCTTTATGCCGAGGTTGCTCGCGGCGCTGGCGCGAGGCGCGGCAGCGGAAGACCTGTCCAGCGGCATGGCCGAAACCCTGGCGCGTATCGAGCCGCTGGTGGAGTCCATTGCGCGGCGCAGCGCCTATCTGGTGTTGCTGGTGGAAAACCCCACCGCGCTGCAACAACTGGTGCGGCTTTGTTCCGCCAGCCCCTGGATTGCTGACCAGCTCAGCCATCACCCGGCTCTGTTGGACGAACTGCTGACGCCCGAGAGCTTGTACACGCCGCCCGACAAAGACCTGCTGCGCGATGAGTTGCGGCGCGAGGTGTTGCGCCTGGGGTGGGACGACCTCGAAGGCCATATGGAAAGCCTGCGCTATTTTCGTTCGGCCCATGCCCTGCGGGTAGCCGCGAGCGAAGTGACCGGTGCTCTGCCTCTGATGAAGGTGAGCGATTACCTGACCTACATCGCCGAAGTGATTCTTGAGCATGTATTGCAGTTGGCCTGGGAGCAGATGCGCGCGCGCCATGGTCATCCTCGCCGCGCCGACGGCGCCCTGGATGAAGCGCCGGATTTTATTATCGTCGGCTATGGCAAGCTGGGCGGTATAGAGTTGGCCCACGGCTCGGATCTGGATCTGGTGTTTATTCACAACGCTGATCCGGCGCTGGAGACCAATGGCGAGAAGCCCATCGACAATCTCACCTATTACACGCGCCTGGGGCAAAAAATTATCCACATTCTCAACACCTCAACCCTCTCCGGCAAACTCTACGACGTTGACATGCGCTTGCGTCCCTCCGGTAACTCCGGGTTGCTGGTGGCCTCACTCAAAGCCTTCGAAAAGTACCAGCGTGACGAGGCCTGGACCTGGGAGCATCAGGCGCTGGTGCGCGCCCGGGTGGTGGCGGGCAGTGAGTCCCTGGCGGCGGCGTTTGAGCAGGTGCGTTTGCAAAACCTCTGTCGGGAGCGGGATTTGCCCCAGCTGCGCCAGGATGTGGTGGAGATGCGTCAGAAGATGCGCGACCAACTCGGCAGCGGCAAAAACCAGCAGCAGGACGCCCCGGTTTTTAATCTCAAGCAGGATGCCGGTGGTATCGTCGATATTGAATTTATGGTTCAATACGCCGTTTTAGCCTGGGCTTGGAAACAGCCCTCGCTCGCCAAGTACACGGACAACATTCGCATACTCGGAGCACTGGAAGAGGCAAGTCTACTGGACGCCGAATCCGTCGCCCACTTGATCGACGCCTACAAGGCCTATCGATCCACCGGGCACCGCCTCGCGCTACAGCGTCAGGAGGCGGTACTGCACAGCAAAGCGGGTGAAGGTGAACCTGCGTTTGCCAGCGAGCGTCAATTGGTGGGTCGGGTGTGGCAACAGCTACTGGGCGACCCCGCCGATCCGTAAATCGCAAGCTTCACATTGATGGTCGATTCCGTGGCCCGCCGACAGCTGATGGCTGTACTCGGGCTTTAACCTATTGGTTTTGAAGATTTGTTAGGAGTTGGTTATGTCTTTTGCCGATCGCGACGGCGTTATTTGGCTGGACGGCGAGCTTATCCCCTGGCGTGACGCCAGGGTTCATGTGTTGACCCATACACTTCACTACGGCATGGGCGTCTTTGAGGGCGTGCGCGCCTATCACAGCCCGGTTCAGGGCACCAGCATCTTCCGCCTGAAAGAGCACACGGATCGCTTGTTCCGCTCGGCCCATATCATGCGTATGAAAATGCCTTTCTCCAAAGAAGTGATCAACGAAGCTCACAAACAGGTGGTGCGCGACAACAAACTCGCCGAAGCCTACTTGCGCCCCATGGCCTTTTACGGCTCGGAAGGTATGGGCCTGCGCGCCGATAACCTCAAGGTGCATGTGATGGTTGCCGCCTGGCACTGGCCTTCATACATGTCGCCCGAGGCGCGGGATATGGGTATTCGCATCCGCACCTCCAGTTACACCCGCCATCATGTGAATATTTCCATGTGTAAGGCGAAAGCCAACGGCCACTACATTAATTCGCTGCTGGCGTTGCAAGAGGCACTGGATTCCGGTTGTGAAGAGGCCCTGCTGCTCGACAACGAAGGTTATGTGGCTGAGGGCAGCGGCGAGAATTTCTTTTTGGTGCGCGATGGCATTATCTACACGCCGGAACTCACCTCTTGCCTCGATGGAATTACCCGCAACACGATTTTTCATCTGGCCGCTGATTGTGGTTACACCATCAAAGAAAAGCGTATTACCCGCGATGAAGTTTACGTGGCCGATGAAGCTTTCTTTACCGGCACTGCTGCCGAAGTTTTACCGATTCGCGAACTCGATGGCCGCATGATCGGTGAAGGTCGCCGCGGCCCCATCACCACCCGCTTGCAGGATTTGTATTTCAAAGCCGTACGCGGTGAATTAGCGGAGCATGGCGAGTGGTTGGCGCCGGTCGCCGGTTGATTGATCCTAAGCCTCGGGGGCGCAAGCGCTCGGGGCTTGTTTTGTTCCTCGTCTTTTGTCCCTCGTTTTTCCTGCCGAGCTAGGCCATGTCTGACCCATCCAAGATTCTTATTGTCGGCCCCGCCTGGATTGGCGACATGGTGATGGCGCAATCCCTGTTCAAAGTGCTTAAGGCGCGCAAGCCATCGCCGCGCATTGATGTGCTGGCTTCGGGCTGGACACTCCCGCTCTTGTCACTGATGCCGGAAGTGGATAACACCATTGAGATGCCACTGGGTCACGGCAAAATCAGCATTGGAACTCGCTATAAACTGGGGAGATTTCTGGCGGGGCAGGATTATGACCAGGCGATACTACTGCCCAATTCGTTAAAGTCGGCGCTGGTGCCTTTTTTTGCGGGTATTCCGCTGCGTACAGGCTGGCGTGGAGAGATGCGTTACGGTTTGGTCAACGATATACGTTTGCTCAATAAAGCGGCCTATCCGCTGATGGTGCAGCGCTACCTGGCGCTGGCCTACGAGCCGGGTGCCGACTTGCCACAGGACTTTCCTTATCCGCAACTGCGGGTTCGCCCGGAAGAGCGCGAACAAATTCTCACAAAAATGGGGCTGCACACTGACCGTCCGCTGTTGGTAATCTGCCCCGGTGCAGAATATGGGCCTGCCAAACGTTGGCCGGAAGCTTATTTTGCTGAGGTGGCGCAGCAAAAAATTCGCGAAGGATGGCAAGTGTGGTTAATGGGCTCGGTCAAGGATCAGCCTGTCGCTGAAACTATTCGTCAGCAGCTGGCTGACGACCTGCAACCCGCGTGCATTAATCTCGCAGGTGCCACGCGTCTGGATGAAGCTATTGCGTTAATGGCGAGCGCCGATGCGGTGTTAACCAATGATTCGGGCTTGATGCATGTTGCTGCGGCGCTGGAGCGGTCTTTGGTGGTGCTTTACGGTTCCACATCTCCGGCATTTACGCCGCCTTTGGCAAAGAAGGTGAAGATGCTGTCGCTCGAACTGGATTGCTCACCCTGTTTTGAGCGGGATTGCCCTAAAAAACATCATCGTTGTCTCCAGGATTTATTGCCTCCGCTGGTGTTGGAGGCGTTGCAGGATCTGGTACCCAAGACAGCGACCATAAGCTGATTTAACAACTGATGGAATTGCAATGCCTGACCCAGCCCATCACCTGCTGATCTTGCGCGACGAGCTGCAAACCCTGTGGCAAGGCAAGGATGTGTTTGCTGAGGTGCAGCAACTGCGTGGTGAGGTGGCGCGTGCGGTGCCGGGTCGGGAGACATTGCGTTTTGAGCTCGCTGGTCGCGCCTACTACCGCAAGCTGCACACTGGCGTTGGCTGGGGCGAAATTGTCAAGAATCTGGTGCGCTTGCGCTTGCCGGTGATTGGCGCGCGCAATGAATGGCTGGCGCTTAACAAGTTGGCTGAGCTCAAGGTCCCGAGCCTGACACCAGTGGCCTACGGCGAACAAAAAACCAACCCGGCCACACGCTTGTCCTTTATCGTGACCCGCGAGTTGCGTGGCACGGTGCAGCTCGATCACTATCTGCTGGAGCGCTTGCAAACACGCACACTTGGTTTTCGGGAAAAAGCGATGTTGTTGGTGCAAACGGCGCACATTGCGCGTGTACTTCACGTTAACGGCATTAATCATCGAGACTTGTATCTTTGCCACTTTCTGTTGGATCTGGAATCAATAGCAGGCTGGCATCAGGGATCGAGAGATCCGACTCTCTATCTTGTTGATTTGCACCGGGCGCAAGTGCGCGCGAAGGTTCCCCATCGGTGGCGGGTGAAGGATGTGGGCAGTTTGTATTTTTCTGCGTTGGATCTGGGGCTTACCCGGCGTGATCTTTATCGCTTTCTCAAGAGTTACTTCGCGCTACCTCTGCGTGAAATACTTGCCCGGCATAACCGCTTGTTGGATGAAATCGAACGCCGCGCACAGCGCTTATATGCGCGGGAGCAGCGATTGATGCAGCGGCGGAGTAAGCTCTGATGCGTCTTGCCTTTGTCCTGTTCCATTATTTTCCCTACGGTGGTCTTGAGCGGGATATGCTGGCGATGGCACGCGCCTGCGTGGCGCGCGGTCATCAAGTGACTATCTATACCCAAAGCTGGTCGGGCCAAAAGCCGGAAAATATTCCGGTAGTGATCTTGCCAGTGCGGGGCTTGACCAACCACGGTCGCGCGGCGAAATTCGCCCGACAATTTCAGAAACTGCGCGCGCAGGAAATGCTGGATCTGGTGGTGGGTTTCAATAAAATGCCAGGTCTTGATGTGTATTACGCTGCGGATGTGTGTTTTGCGCAAAAAGTTTATGAAGAGCGTAGTTGGATTTATCGTTTGAGCGGTCGTAGTCGGCAGTATCTGGCGTTGGAGCGGGCGGTATTTGCGCCGAGCAGTAAAACGCAAGTGCTGTTGATTTCTCCCGCGCAGTTGGAACCTTTTCAGCGCTACTACCAAACACCCAGGCAGCGGTTGCATTTATTGCCGCCAGGTATCAGGCGCGATCGGGTCATGCCGGTGGATTATTCTGAGCAGCGCCAGCATTGGCGAGCAGTTTTTGGTCTGGCGCCGGATAGCTTTCTGATGTTGATGGTCGGTTCGGATTTTCGCCGCAAAGGCCTCGCGCGCAGCATCCGCGCCTTGGCGAACTTGCCGGAGGATTTGCGTCAGCGGGCGCAATTGTGGGTGGCCGGCCAGGACGATCCCCAGGTGTTTATCAAGCTGGCGCAATCCCTGGGGGTGGAGGAGCAGTTAAGGATTCTGGGCGCGCGCGACGATGTGGCGCAACTCTTGTGGGCTGCCGATGTCTTCTTGCATCCCGCCCATAGCGAAGCGGCGGGCGCCGTCTTGCTGGAGGCTATGGTGGCGGGCTTACCAGTCATTGCGACAGACGTGTGCGGTTATGCGTCCTATATAAATGAACAACAAATGGGTGAAGTGTTATCGTTGGAGTCGGTGGATAGATTTTTGGTAAATGCCATTGTCCGAATAGCGGAACAAAACCCTGAGTTGTGGCGTGATCGTGGGCGTGCGTTCACACAGCAGTGTGATATTTTTTCCATGAAAGAGCGCGCTCTGGAGATCATTGA